>QCVY01000032.1 GCA_003208695.1 Prochlorococcus sp. AG-686-P16
AAAGCTTTGACTAAAAGATATGGATTTCAATGTAAATCAAGGATTAAACTTATTACTAATGAAGCAATTAAAGATGCCAACAAATTCAGTTCTCAAAAATAAGCTCTTTAAAACTAAATAGGATCTTATTTCCTAATCGTTCTCTATATAAAAGTAATTATTTACTAAAACAGAATAAAAGTAACTTTAATGGAAACATAAAAACTAGTTAATCCCCATCACACAGGCATTCCAAAAAATAATAATACGAGGTTAACGTATATGACACTACATATGGTGATTATGAAAATTTTATTTGCACTATTTCTGGGGTTGATATCTATAAAAAATTCTGCAATAATAAAAGTCCCCATCACCTAGGCTCTGTGTTATTAGCAAGAGTCTTTTTTTTTTGCTTATTAATACTTATTTATAAGAGATTAATAAGTAAGTATTTTCCTTATCGTTCAACATACATAAACATGAACAAAACTCAACGCATTGATAATTGAATTAAAATAATGACTCCATGATTTAACAAAAATTAAGACAGTCTTTCAGTTTTACTACTAAAAGGGCATTACATAGTACTAAAGTTAAAATATATTGGATAAATACCTTACTTGTCACAAGAAAATAGATCTGCCAAAACTTTTCCATGGGATTATCAAATTGGAGATGAAAATTTTCAAAAAGAGCCTTGGATTCTAAGTAAAGGGAAGGAAAATGTAACTATTGAGAAAAACTTAGATAATAAAGGTTTTTTTTATGTACAAAAGAATAAGGACAGACGTCTATCTCTTAACCCTTTACAAATTAAATCTACATATGACCAGTTGATTAAATTTGGTTATAAGTTACGTAAATAAAGATAAAAGGTTATCTTTTTAATGATATTCTTCAGAATTTATTATTGATAATTAAAAAAAGAGGTCAAAAAAAGCAATAATAGTAATTATTTGAAAGTTGATCTAAAATAGTACAAACATCATTCCTTTTTTGACTAGTATTAAAGATTTAGAAATAAAGTTGAAACTTTGCACAAACTTTATAGTTAAAGAAGTCATAGCACTTGATCCAGTAATAAGAAGACAATGGCTTTATACCTATAAAGGAATTATTCAGTATGTTGATTCAAATAAAAGCGATATTTCTCAAGAACAAATCATAGGAGCTTCTATTTATAGAGATCTTATTAACCAAGTAGAAGAATTTATCAGCATAGAAAAATATGAAGGACAAAACTATAACAGATTCAAAAGTCGTGATCCCTCCGATTCTAAATACGAGGTTATCTACCAAAAACGTTTAGAACAAATAAAAGAAGATTTCCCAGATCCAGATGTATTTATAGAACAATTAAAAACTAATAACTAAAAAGTAATTTAGAGATAATAACTAATTAAAAATTAAAAGCAGTCTTTTCGAATAAAATTATCTAGAAGAAAGAATCAAAAGCGATCAATAACTAATAAAAAGGAAAAATTAAAGTAGTGATGATTAATTCGTTAAATAAGAAAATAATCAAATAAGGATAAACTTAAATTTCAGATATTAAATGAACAGAAGCCTGCATTTAAGATCTTCTCAAAAGAAAACTACAAAAATAAATATCTAAAAACATTAGTTAGATGAAAATTAGTTAATAAATATCGCAGGGATGTCTTAAAAAAAAACAAATTCCAGGAAGTTACAATTTTTGATAGAAAGATAAAATTCCATTTACACTAAATTTCATAATCCTATAAATTATTAATGAAAAACAATTATCGCAGAGGTAATTTAGAGAACAAAATAAGTATGTTATTGTTTTGGATTTATCTTTTCGCAGTTGCAATTATATTTTCTCGTGGTTTAATTTTATTTATAAGTAAGTGAATGGTAATTTATAAATATTGAATTTAAATTAATAAACAAATTATTTATTTGGATAGTCTTCAAGATGATTTATATATGGACTTGGAAGACCTAATTACATAATTAAAAATTATTTAAACTCCGTTTATTTATATATATCAACCTCCTTATGATAGTAAGGCAGGTTTAATAATAATATAATGAAGTGTCGAAATAACAGATGAGCAAACATATAATGAAAGAACCTTCACTAGATTTATTCTTTCTAAATTTATTTAATAAACTTAGAAAATAAATATTAATATCTCAAGAGAAAAACAAGGAATTCATAAATAATACTTTTTTTTTTAACAAAATTAAAACTCTATACATTCAAGTGATTTTTAATTTTCTTATTATTTTAGAAAATGATTAAGAGTAAAATGGAAGAAAAAAAAATAAAATCCTTGGGACAAACAACTTCGTATCATCACCGAACCCATAATTTAATTAAAGAGTAATTATTATTAAAATTAATTATTCTTACAGTAATGACTGTACATCAAGATTACGAAATAAACATCAACATTAATGAGTTGATTGAAAAAAGAATTCCTTGTTGTGATTTATTACATCCGGATCATTGTCTAACTGAACAACAAGTTTCAGAAATTGCTCATGACATTAGGATGGATTTAAACCTTCATGACTTATATAAGCAAGTTGACCAACATATCATGAACTATGTCAATGCTGCAGGCATAGATAATAAAGAACACTGGGTAGAACCAAATCTTCCAGATTTAGATAGAGATGCTAAAGAAGAAGTTGGAATAGAATTTGATTAAATTCATTAATAATTGAAATATTTTTAATTTATTAAAATAAATATAATAATTAAATTTTTAAATAAATCCACAAGATTTTTCTAAATCGTAAATTAATATATACAGACTTTCTAAACTTCTGTTCCTACTTTTAAATAAGATTTAAAAAATTGAGAATATCACTTTTAATGGTATTAATGTTGCAATAAAAGGTGTTAAGGAATTAAACGTTATCTAAAAATTTTTTAATATAAGTTATTTAAATAATGTGATCTCTTCAGTAAGTACTTATACATAAAATTAAATTTATTCATAATTAATAAATTATTTTTCTAAAACATATATTAATCTTTTAATAATGATTTATCATCTATTATTAATCACGAAACTATTAATAATATAAAAAAATGATTGCAATTTTTGCTTTAACATTATCTCAAATTGGAATAGGAAAATTAGAAATATTGGTAATTGGAATAGTTTCTTTAATATTTCCAATATTATTCATAATTGCCTCTAGAAATCTTGATGCAAAAGGGGTTTTTGACTGGATGATGGAGAAGCCAAATGATTGGATAGGGAAAAAATAACTCTATGTTATATGAAATATTTAAAATTTAATTTTTGAATGCCAATTTATCTAATTCATATTCAGGGAAGTCGGATATGTGACAATTATTTTTAAGGCTTAAAAGGATATTTTTGTTAAGAAGTTCATAGTCAATAAATTTATTTAATTTACTATTTGAAAATTCTTTATTTGTCTCTCCTATTGAAAATCTCAAAGCACCATCTTCCGAAATCCCAAATTTGGTAGAGTTACAATAAGTATTTGCAAACTTTCTCGAGATCTTTAAAGTATATTTTTCAATGGACTTAGGTGAAGAGTCAAGAGGATAAGCAGGGGTATCGAATATCAATAAAAAAAATAATAATAGAATATGCAAAATGTTTTTAATCATTAGATATAAAAAATTTGAATTTAATTTACATTAAAAAGACTTATTAAACAATCGAATTCTTTAAAATTTCAAAATTGAGTCGTAGAGAAGAAACATTTAGAATCAAATGAAGTTATTTAGAAAGTTTGTTATTAGCAAAACTTTGATAAATCTACTAAATAATTTAAAAAGCCTAGGAATAGTACAAAATATACATCTCATCAAATTAAAAGATGCTTTAACTTATTAAGTGATGATAATTTAATTATTGTTCAACAAATATTGCTACAAATGATAGAGAATTTTTCCTATATCCTAAATTGATTATTTACTTGAGTTATAGTTCCGAAAGATAACTGGTCAATTAAAAAAAGATATTAGTTTATGGAAAATAAGCAAATTAATTTTTTTAAAGCTAAAGACATTAATACTGTTCTAAAACCTTTTAAAAAAGGAACTGTAGTTAATATCGATAATTTAGAGGTAAGAGAAAAGCAAAAAGAATTAAAATTAGGTTTATATGGTTGGTATGCAATTTGTCCTTCAAAGGAGCTTCACAAAAATAAAATTCATTATTTCTCATTGTTTGATGAACCTCTTCTTCTTTTTAGAGACAAGAACAATAATGTTAGATGTATTAAAAACATTTGCCCTCACAGAGGATCCTCCTTTTATGGAGGTTCAATTTTTGATGGTGAATTAACATGCCCATACCATGGAGCAAGATTCAGTTCTCAAGGAAAGTGTCAAAATATAGATAGAATTACTTGTAGTCATATTGTTGATAATAATTATGATAATTATGCAAAGAAAATTCACTTATCTCAATACAAAGCAATAGAGAAGGATAGTTATATTTTTATCTACTTTACTGACAAGTCAGAGACAGATTTAAATAATTTTAACGACGATTCATTAATTAGTAATTATGAGTTAAAAGCTAATGGATTTTCTCTTGAAGATTCCGTATCGGAAGAAGTCTTAGTTGATTTCAAATGTGATTGGTCAAAAATTATCGAAAATCATTTGGATATTCTTCATATATTTTGGGTTCATGGAGATACAATCCCAGATAAAGATGTAAATAAAAATGTACTCGTAAGTTTTAATCAAAAAATAAATATCAACCCAGAATATATTGAGAGTATATATTTCTATAAAGATAATCCTACAAAAGAATTTATAAGAATAAAGTATATTCCGCCAGGAAGGATTTTAATCTATAAAGGAGATCCATCTGTGTCTAGATACGTGCAAGTGCTTGATCACATTCCCTTAGGAGATAATAAAGCGAGAGTAATAGTTAGGCATTATAGGAAATTCCTTAAAAACAAATATCTAAATAACTTAATATTATTTAAAGAGATTCAGAAAAAGATTTTTTATAAAATCTTTGATGAGGATTATATGATTTTAAAAACCCAAACATATAACCAAAAATTAGGCTTAATAAAAAATGATGAGATAAAATTACTTGGAGAAGATAGAATAATAAATTACTTTTGGAACTGGTATGAAAAATCTGAAGAAAAGGATAATCCTTGGAAATACTTAAACAAAAATAAGGAACTAAATGTTTATGATGAGATAATTTTTAAATATCCTCCAGAAATTAAAAAATTAGAAGTAATTAATAATATAAACATAATAAGAAAAACATTCATAAGATATGCAGCACCACTTTTGTTTTTGTTGCTAATAATATAATTCAATGAAAAAAGTTAATCGACCAGCTTGGCTTAATTGGCTTTATCTATTAATATTCGTCCTTAGCTCAATACAGTTATTTATATTCTGGAGTAGCAAATTTTAATGACTAATGATTATTGGCTTGAAGCCAAAAATATTAGTTGCTTTAAAAATGAATATGAGGTTGTAAAGGATTTAAGTTTAAAACTAAAATATAGTGAAAATGTTATTTTGATTGGACCTAATGGGTCAGGGAAATCATCTTTAATAGAATTAATAAATAGAAATATATATCAAGTTTCAAAGAAAGATACTATATTAAAAATATTTAATAAAGAACTTATAAATATTTGGGAACTTAGAAAAAAAATTAGTACCGTAAATAGCGATGTAAAATCAAGAATAAATGAAAAGTTAACGGTATTTGATTTAATAATTAGTGGTTTATATGGTAAATATTGCAAAATCTCCCATAAATCTGAAAAGGATGTTTTATTAGCAGAGAATCTTATAAATGAGATGTCGATAACGATATTATCTCAAAAATATTTTTCTCAATTATCTGAAGGTGAAAAACAAATTGTTCTAATTGCAAGAGCATTAATTAAAAATCCAAAGATACTCATCCTAGATGAGCCAATAGCTAATTTAGATTTAAAATCAAGATTTTATGTAATAGATCAAATTAATGAATTAACTAAATTAAATACAAAAATAATTTGCATAACTCATGATATATCAATGATTACAGAAATATACGACAGAATAATAATGTTGAAAAACAGGAAAATAATTGCAGATGGAACACAAAGTGAAACTTTAAATAGCAAAAACTTAAGTCTTTTATTTGATATAAATGTCGATGTAATAAAACATAAAGGCTTTTGGCATGTATACAGAAAGCCTAAAGAACAACAATCAATAGGATAAGCAAGGCAATTACAAAATAAATAATCTTTTTGTTTTGAATACGTGAAAAAGACTTATTTCTAAATGAAGAAGAACCACATTTAAAGCAGACCATCCTACCTCCTAATGATCTGTCAGAGACAAGATCAGAGCAACCACAATTTAAACAGATCTTATTAGAGCTCATATCTAATTTAAAAATTAACTTTTTCCATTTAAATTATATTCAATTAAATAATGTAAAGAAAAAATTCAAAATAGGGCATGATAATGAGAATCTATTGCAATAAGCAATCATTTGAAACATAATTGATATTAATTCTCATTATCAAAATATAAGGAATATGAATTTCCATAATTATGGAGAGTTTTCATCAAAGACAGTTCGAATAATAACCGGTCAATCTGTTCTCATAGATCCATCATCAAGACCAAGAGGGACCTGTCTAGAAGTTGAGAGTGGCATCGCGAGAGTTTATTGCCCATGTGAAGAAACAGAAGGAATGACTCTTGCTTTCCTGCAGTCAGGAGATCAATTAAGAACCGATTTATTATGCAGTGAAGGTGTTTGTGTAGAGGCTTTAACTGATTTATCCTTCCATAGTAATGTTAATATTGCCGAAAATTCTGGCTTTGATGCTGTCAATGAATGGACACTTCAACTCTTAAGAATTAGACATCTAGGAAATGCAGAGCAAAGACTTCAAGCTCTATTTTCAATATTAGTAAACCGTCTTGGAAGGAGATGCGGTCAATGGTGCGAATTACCTTTTAGACTTACCCATGAAAGGATTGGAGAATTAATAGGTTCAACAAGGGTAACATCTACAAGATTAATTTCAAAGCTCCGCTCATCAGAGTTATTAATAGCACCAATTGGAACACAAACAGTAAGTGTAGCTCCTTCTTTTATTGAAGCCTCACCACTCTAAACCCAATTATGTATAGATCCGAATCCGTAACAAGTAACTTATTAATAGAAGTTGATTCACTCAGTAACAGGATTGAGAATATTAAACAATCTTATAGCAATACTACTCATGAAGGCTTGCGCGTAAGATTATTTTATGAAAATAAAAGTATTTTTCAAAGATTAAACGAGATATATTCAATAGCTAAATTTTTAAAAAATAGAACTATTGAAAAAATAAGTTATACTAATTTACTCCTAGAGAAAAGTAAAAGAACAATTGCTCAAATAAGAATAGAAAAAAGTTTATTTTTTCTTTAAATCACTATCAATCAATAATATAGCTGAGGGCTGATTTGCAGCAAATTTTACTTTCCCAAGTAAATGAGCAAATTCATCCTCAGATTGTGTTTGAGATTCAACAATCGGGTCTAAGAAAACACTTGTTCGTGTATCTGAAATTCTATCTGCTATAGAATATAGCTGTTGTAATGAAGAAGTTAAATCAGCTTCCATATTAAATGAATAAGATATTAAATCTTCAATAGAGTCCCAAGTCTGAATTGGTGCAGGTAAATCTTTCAATTTTACAGTTTGTCCACGAGCTATAAAATAATTAGCAAATTTATAGGCGTGTTCCATTTCTCCTTGAGATTCACTTAAGAAATAAGAAGCGAAACCGTCTAAATCTCTTTCTTGAAACCATAGATAAATAGAAAAATATTGAACATTAGCATATCTTTCCATTGTTAAATGTTCATAGAAATTATCCAATAAAACTGCATCCATTGGCTGAGCAACAGCTCTTCCAGAAGGGCCCAAATTAATTAATTTGTTTGTTTTTAAATTATTCTCAATCATTTCCAATTGAAATAGATAAGTAAATAATACAACATTTTGTATAAATTGGTAACTTAAAAAAGATTAAAAATATATGAGTGAATATGATAATGAATATCAATAGCAATATCAATAAAATGAATTTTGAAAAAGATTATGCTGAATTGCTATTAATTAATAAGATATATGCGAATAAAAAAAAGAAATGTAAAAAGAATAAATGTTCAAACTGGAAAGGAGGCAAGTGTAATTGCCTATAAAAATTACTTAAAAAATATCTTATGTGCTCCAGGATATACAAAACAGAAACAATCTTTATCTATACTTAAAAAACAATTATCACCAATATTAAATTTATCCTTAATGTTAGTTCTAACTCTTAATGTTTCTTCCTTCAGCGATAGTTTATAAATAAAATATTCACCCAAGAATTCTTTTGAAACTATTTTTGCATCACCATCTATAGATCTTTCAATAGAAATAGATTTCGGAGGAACAGAAATAAGTTTGATATTATTTTTTTCCTCTAAATAAGAAGTATTTATTTCGCCTAAACAACATGAATAAGATTTTTTTTCTTTTTTGAGATTAAGAATATTGTTGCCAAGAATAAAACTACTTACAAAAATTGTTTTAGGTTTTTCTAAAAGTTTTATGGGTGAATCAATTTGATGTATTTCCCCTTCATTCATTACAGCGACCTTATCGCAAATAGACATTGCTTCTTCTGGATCATGAGTAACCATTAATCCGCTAGCATTACAACTTCTAAGAATATTTGGGAGTTCACTTCTTAATTTTAATTTTACGTGCATATCCAGACTGCAAAATGGTTCATCTAATAATATAAAATTTGTTCCAGGAGCTAAAGCTCTAGCAATAGCAAGTCTCTGTTTTTGTCCTCCTGATAATTCATGCGGATATCTATTTATAAATTTATCGAGACCAACAATATTTATTAGGAAATTAACTCTAGATTTATTCTTTTTATCTTTTAAACCATACATTGCATTTTCTAGAACAGTTAGATGTGGGAAAAGTGCATAATCCTGGAAAACCATTCCTATTTTTCTTTTTTCTGGAGTTATTATTCTTTTTTTATTTGATATTTCTCGGTCATTTAAAATAATTCTACCTTTAAAAGGATATTCAAAACCTGCTATCAACCTTAAAAGAGTAGTTTTACCACAACCCGAGGGGCCTAGGAGTCCTAATAATTCACCCTTTTCAATTTTTAAATTAATTGCATTTAATATCCAATTTGAAGTTTTTTGATTATTATATTTATGATGTAAATCATCAATTATTAACGCCACTTTTTCCACTAAAACTTTTAAGTCTTAAGAATATTTAAAGTAGCAGAAAACATCCATCCTAAACAACACTTGTATAATTTTATACGTCCCATGAAGAAATTGAATAAATGAAAAAGAGTGAAAGAGCGGAAATAATACTAAAAGAGCTTAAAAAATTATATCCATATCCTCCAATCCCACTTGATCACTCAAATGCTTTTACACTCCTCGTTGCGGTTGTATTAAGCGCTCAGTCTACAGATAAAAAAGTTAATGAACTTACTAAGGAATTATTTAAAATCGCAGATACTCCAGAAAAAATGAGTGAACTCGGCATTTTAAGAATTTATGAATACATAAAACAATTAGGTCTTTCTAACCAAAAATCTAAAAATATTTACCTCTTATCAAAATTAATAATCGATAAATTTCATAGTCAAGTCCCCAATTCATTCGAAGATCTTGAATCACTACCTGGAGTGGGACATAAAACAGCTTCAGTTATAATGTCACAAGTATTCAATGTTCCGTCATTCCCTGTTGATACACACATACATCGATTATCACAGAGATGGGGGCTCACAAATGGAGCTAATGTAAAGCAGACTGAAAGAGATCTTAAAAATATTTTTCCAATCTCAGAGTGGAACAACTTACATTTGCAAATTATTTTCTATGGGAGAGAATATTGCACAGCAAGAGGCTGTAATGGCACAAAATGCCTAATGTGTAGAACTTTATATCCCAATAGAAAAAAGAAGTTTATATGTAAAAAGCCTTAAAAACTTAATATAATATTGAAATAAAATAAATTATCATGAAAATTGCGATTACCGGAGCTTCAGGTAAAACAGGTTACAGAATAAGCGAAGAAGCCGTGAGAAAAGGAATTAAAGTAAAGCAGATAGTTAGGAAGAACTCAAGGGTTACAGAGAATCTTAAAAATACCGAGACCTTTAGAATCTCATTAGATAATAAAGATGCATTAGATAATGCTTTAAAAAATGTAGATGCATTAATTATTGCAACCGGAGCGAGAGCATCATTAGACTTAACAGGACCTGCGAAGGTAGATGCTCTAGGAGTATATAGGCAATTACAGAGTTGTAAAAGAGTCGGAATAAAAAGAGTTATCTTAGTTAG
>QCVY01000033.1 GCA_003208695.1 Prochlorococcus sp. AG-686-P16
TATCCTTTTTGAACTATTAAGGTGGAATAAGCCTACGGGGAGACTTATTCTACTTATTCCTGCTGGATGGAGTTTATATCTAACTCCCGAATCAAATCCAAGCATTTATATGTTGTTGAAAATCATAATCGGTGGATTATTAGTTAGTGGCTTAGGTTGTGTTGCTAATGATATTTGGGATAAAAGAATAGATCAAAAAGTCTTAAGGACCAAAAACAGACCTCTTGCTGCAAATAAAATCAGTACTAAAACAGCATACTTAATACTTACATTTTTGATTATATGTAGTTTCTTTTTAACCTTATCGCTCCCAGAGAATGGAAGACTACTTTCTCTTTCACTTGCTTTTTTTGCTTTACCTTTAATTCTAATTTACCCTTCAGCAAAGAGATGGTTTAAATATCCGCAATTTATCTTATCAATATGCTGGGGATTCTCAGTTGTAATACCTTGGGCTGCGAATGAAGGTAATATCAATAGTATTGTTTTATTATTTTGCTGGCTCGCTACGATTTTTTGGACTTTTGGTTTTGATACTGTATATGCTTTGGCTGATAAAAAATATGATATTCAAATTGGAGTTAACAGTTCCGCAGTTAACCTTGCTTCCAATACAAAAAAAACTATTCAAATTTGTTATTTTTTAACTTCCAGTTTTCTTGCAATATGTGCTTTCATCAATCAACTAACTTTTATTTTTTGGCCAATTTGGTTAATAACAGGATTTTTAATGCAAAAAGATATTTTGAAAATATTTCCTGAAAGTAAACAATCCATTAAAAAAATTGGTGATCATTTTAAAAACCAATCTATATATGGGGGCTTAATATTGTTGGGATTCATAATCGCCTCATAACTTATAAAAAGGATGCTAGGTAAATTAAAAAAAGGAGATGAGATTCGCATTTTAGCTCCAAGCTCTTTTATAGATAATGAAGAGGATTTTATAAAGGGCATAGATATTTTAAAAACGTGGGGGTTGAAGATTATTCACAATAATATCCTCTCAAGAAAGTTTGGTTATTTTGCTGGAGATGATCAAACAAGATTTGAAGAACTTGAAAAAGCCCAAAATAGTAAAGTCATTATTTTTGCTAAAGGTGGATGGGGAGCAGCAAGACTTTTAGAAAAAGATATAAATTGGGGTGATGGATTGATGATGGGATTCTCGGATACTTGTTCACTGTTGTTATCAAAATATTCAAAAGGTTCTTTTGGCTCGATTCATGGACCTATGATTTCTACTCTTTTTAAAGAACCTGAGTGGAGTTTAAGAAGACTAAGAAATTTACTTTTTGAGGGATATGTTGATGATATTAAGGGTTTACCTTTAAAAAAAGGTATTGCAAAAGGAGAAATTATTGCTTCTAATCTAACTATTGCATCTTTTCTAATTGGTACTGATCATTTCCCTGATTTAGAAGGGAAAATAATAATATTTGAGGACATAAACGAAGACATTTATAAAATTGATCGAATGTTAACTTATTTAAGAATGACAAACAAATTGAATGGGATTTCAGGTATTGGATTCGGAAGTTTTTCAGATGAACTGTGTACTCCTGAATGGAAAGGCTTACTCAAAGAACTAATAACAGAGAGGCTTCAAGAATTAGATATTCCTATTCTTTTTGACCTCCCTATTGGACATTTACCTGGTAATGCGTGCATCCCTTTAGGTTGTGAAGCCGTATTAAATGGAAATGATGGAAATCTTAGTATTCATATCCCTTGTTAATAAAAATCTTTTAAAAATACTTTTGCAATTTTCAGATCTAATGGTGATGTGATTTTTATATTTGCAGAATTTCCCTCAATAATTTTTACTTGCCAATTTAACATCTCAAAGAGTGAGGCATCATCCGTAACCGTCCAATTTTTCTCAATTGCCATCTCATGAGCTTCTCTTAATCTCTTCACTAAAAAACCTTGAGGAGTTTGAGCCGCCCATAAATTTTGTCTATTTGGTGTTTCCTTGATATAACCCTTATTATCAACAATTTTTATTGTATCGGTGACTTTGGTCGCTAAGATAATTGCATCATTTTGTTCTAATTCCAAAGCACATTTGTTTATTAAATTGGGATCAATTAAGCATCTAGCACCATCATGAATTAAAACTTTCTCAGCATTTGATGGAAGAGAATTTAAACCATTGAAGACAGACTCTTGCCTCGTCTCTCCACCATTAATCCATTTAACTTCATTAGAAAAATTTTTTATTGATTTTAATAATTTTTGTTTATCATTTGGTTGTCCAATTATTCCTACCCAGCTAACTAAACTTGCAGACAATACAGATTTTATAGTCCAAAAAATAAGAGATTCTCCCTCTAATTCAATAAGTAACTTATTTTTTCCAGCTTTCATTCTGCTACCACTCCCTGCAGCAGGTATTAATACATGCACAATAATTTGAATTTATATTTTCTAGATAATTATAAATAAAAGCAATATGTTTGCACAAATAGTACTACGATTTTAAATTATTAAAATTTTACAATGTCAAATACAGGCTCTTTAACAGGGAAAGTTGCTTTAATTACAGGTGCTAGCAGGGGCATTGGTAAGGAAATCGCCTTAGAACTTAGTAATTTAGGAGCAGAAGTTATTATAAATTATTCTTCTTCTGATGAAAAAGCTGAAGAAGTTGTAAATCTAATTAAAGAGTCTGGAGGTAAAGTTCACAAATTAAAATTTGATGTTTCAGTAGAAGAATCTGTTAGTAGAGCTTTTGAAGAAATTATAAAGATAAATGGTGCCATAGATATCCTTGTAAATAACGCTGGCATTACAAGAGATGGGCTCTTAATGCGAATGAAATCAGAACAATGGGATGACGTTCTAAATACAAACTTAAAAGGGGTTTTTCTTTGTACTAAATATGCCTCAAAATTTATGATAAAAAAAAGAAGCGGAAAGATAATTAATATCTCATCTATTGTTGGAATAATTGGAAATCCTGGACAAGCAAATTATTCTGCTGCTAAAGCAGGTGTTATTGGCTTTACAAAAACTTGTGCAAAAGAATTTGCTTCAAGAGGAATAAATGTTAATGCTATAGCTCCAGGTTTTATAGAAACAGAAATGACTGAAAAACTAAATAACAAAGAAATTATCAAAGCCATCCCATTAGGAAAACTCGGTAGTTGTGCACAAATAGCAAACCTAGTTTCATTCTTAGTCTCGAGTAATGCTGGCAGCTATATAACAGGACAAACAATAAGTATTGATGGGGGCATGAGTATTTAATTATGTACTTTCGTATGGTTGAACCAACTCATCCCTTAATCTTCTAATTTTTTGTAAAAGTTTTAATCTTCGGCTTCTAGCAGTTAAAGTCAAGAAAAATCTTAGAGGAAAGTATATAAGAGTCATTGCAACTGCAAGTGTGGCAGTTAAAGTAAAAATAAGATTACCTGTTTTATCCATAACTTAAAGATACTGAAATTTTAATTAATTTGGATAACTATTCAAGAGAAATTCGGCTTTCCCCACTTAATTAAGTATCCCTTAAATATAATTCCATGGGAGATTAGAATAATAATATAAAGATTTCAATAAACATGTCAAAACAATTAAGCTTTTCAAATGAATCTCGAGAAGCGCTTGAAAAAGGAATAAATACTGTCGCAAATGCTGTTAAAGTTACTATTGGTCCAAAGGCAAAGAATGTTGTAATAGAAAGAAAATTCGGTTCACCAGACATAGTTAGAGATGGATCTACGGTTGCGAAAGAAATCAACCTTGAGAATCCCATCTCTAATTTAGGGGCAAAATTAATAGAACAAGTAGCATCAAAAACTAAAGAGACTGCTGGTGATGGAACAACAACAGCAACAATCTTGACTCAAATAATGGTTCAAGAAGGTTTAAAAAATATAGCTGCTGGGGCTAGTCCTATTGAGCTAAAAAAAGGAATGGAAAAAGGATTAGATTTTGTTTTAGAGAAATTAAAATCAAAAAGTATCAAAATAAATGGCTCCGATATTAAAAAAGTTGCGACAGTAAGTGCAGGAGGAGATGAAGATATAGGTGCAATAATCTCAAAAGCAATGGATACTGTAACTTCAGATGGAGTTATAACTGTAGAAGAATCACAATCCTTAGAGACAGAGCTAGACATTACAGAGGGAATGTCTTTCGATAGAGGCTATAGCTCACCTTATTTTGTAACAGATCAAGAAAGACAAATTTGTGAACTTGAAAATCCTAAGATCTTAATCACGGACCAAAAGATATCAACACTAACCAACTTGGTACCTATTCTCGAAGAGGTTCAAAAATCTGCTTCTCCATTTTTAATTCTAGCTGAAGATATTGAGGGGGAAGCTCTAACAACTCTTGTATTAAATAAAAATAGTGGGGTATTAAATGTTTCGGCTGTTCGAGCTCCATCCTTTGGAGAAAGGAGAAAAGCTGCTTTAGAAGATATCGCAATTCTTACAGGAGCTAAATTAATTAGCGAAGATAAATCAATGAAATTAGAAGAAGTTACTCTCAATGATCTTGGGAAAGCAAAAAAAATAACAATCTCAAAGGATAAAACAACAATCGTAGCTTTTGACGATACAAAAGATCTTGTCCAAGAAAGAGTTGAGAAATTAAAAAGGGAAGTAGAAATAACTGAATCAGAATACGATAAAGATAAGATCAACGAGAGAATAGCAAAACTTGCTGGAGGAGTAGCTCTTATTAAAGTCGGGGCTGCGACGGAAACAGAGATGAAGTATAAAAAATTAAGAATAGAAGATTCACTTAATGCTACAAAAGCTGCTATTGAAGAAGGAGTAGTTTCAGGGGGAGGACAAACATTAATTGAGATATCAAATGAACTTTCTAATTTACGTAAAGAAATATCAGATGATTTGACTACAGGTATTGATATTATTACAAATGCACTTTTAGAACCTACGAAACAAATTGCAAAAAATGCTGGTTTTAATGGAGATGTGGTTATCGCTGATATAAAGAGACTTAATAAGGGTTTTAATGCTAATAATGGAGAATATGAGAATTTAAACGAATCAGGGATATTAGATCCTACAAAAGTTATTCGATTAGCTCTTCAAGATTCAGTATCAATCGCAGCAATGATAATTACTACGGAAGTTGCAGTTGCTGATATCCCAGAACCAGAGGCAGCGCCAGGAGGACCAGGAGCAGATCCAATGGGTGGTATGGGTGGTATGGGTATGCCAGGAATGGGCGGCATGGGTATGCCAGGAATGGGCGGCATGGGTATGCCAGGAATGATGTAAAAACTTAGCTGGCTTTTTTCTCGTTATTAATCCATTTTCTCAAGTTTTTTATATTAGGTAATGGCAATTCTTCTGTAGCTTTATATTCACTTTCATTCTTATAAGACTCATAAATATCTTTATCAATAATTTCAGTATTATTTGATTTTTTTGTTTCTTTAGGTTGAAATTCTATCTCTTCTTCATGTTTAACATTTTTTAAAAATTCCAAATTGATTTGATTCTGATTTACCTCTGGCTGATACTCTTCTGTTAATTCCAAATTGATTTGATTCTGACTTGTCTCTGCCTGATCCTCTTCTATTAATTTAAATTGATCTTGATTTTTTACAAATAGTTCATCTAAAGATTCAGGTCCAAATCTATGTGCCCATACATTAATAATATTTTCTAACATCAAATGATTTTTATCAATAGATGCTTTTTGGTAAGTATCTTTTAGATAATCTTTTAAAAACATAAATTTATTAATTTAATTTTCTATTTAACAGTGGTCTTATAATAATTAAAGAAAAAACTGTTAAAGAAAATAAAATTGAGATACAACTCTTACAAGTTAAGTCACCATATGGTGCGTGTAAAGCCACCACATCTAAATTCATAGTTTGAGTATAAGCAATCCTGATAGGTTCAATCGCAAAAGTTAATGGATTTAAGGAGGCTAGCCACCCTAACCAGTTTGGCATAAAAGAAATGGGTGCTAATGCAGTACTTGCAAAAAGAAGAGGCAAATTTATTACGAATATAAGAGCAATTAATTCAATATGACCAGGTAAAACAAAAGCTAAACAAAGGCTTATTGATGTCACAAAGAGTACTAATAATATTAATGTTGTAAATACAATTCCTAACCCATAAAAGTCAGGCCATCCATAACCCAAAACAAACGAAACAATCATTATCACAATACTCTGAACAAAACTCAGAATAGTTATGTAAAAGAAAGAAGATAAAACAATAGACAATCTACTCGCTAAAGGTGCTACAAGTAATCTATTTAAAAAGCCGAACTCTCTATCAAACATTAGAGGCAAGCCTGAATTCAATGCTCCACTAAAAGCAGTAAAAACAATTAGTCCTGCTCCTAAAAAATTCCCATAAGAATCGACTCCAGGTAGAAAACCTTCAGGAGCTTTTGAGAAAAGAGCTCCAAATAAAAAAAGCCAAATTATAGGTTGCAATATACCCGCTAAAAGAGTTGAAGGTCTTCTTTTTAATTGGATAAATAATCTTTTTGTTAAAGCAACAGTTTCCTGATATAAAAAAAATAAATTATATTGTTTTAATTCCATTATTTAAGAACTTTTAATAACTATTATAATTAGTTATCAAAAATTTATTATTTTTATCTCATTGATTGCTTCGATTCTTTTTTTAGATCTCTTTTACCCGTCATGGAAATTTCAGCATCTAATAATGTTTTCCCTGTGGCCTGTAGATATACATCATCCAAGCTAGGTTGGCTTTGAGCTAGAGAAAAAATTTCAAACTTTGAAAAAGCTAATTCTACTTTTAGTTTTGTTAGTAAATCCTTTTCCTTATCTACTACAAAATTTATTGAATAACCTTGCGCCTTATTTATGATAACCTGACTAATTCCATCAATTGAAGATAAAATTTCAGATATTTTTTTAGACTCTTCATGAGTACTGAATTCTCTTACTTTTAAAGTTATCCTATCTCCTCCTAATTTATTTTTAAGTTGAGCAGGTGTTCCTTGAGCGATAACTTTCCCATCATCAATTATTACCAAACTATCTGCTAATTTATCTATTTCATCAAGATAATGACTACTTAAAATAATTGTCATTCCATCATTCTTCAAATCTTTCAGAAGTTGCCAAATTATATTTCTACTTTCAATATCCAAACCTACCGTTGGTTCATCTAATATTAAAACTTTGGGCAAATGTAAAAGGCCGGCTGCTAAATCTATTCTTCTTTTCATTCCTCCTGAATAAGTTCCACATTTTCTATCAATCCAATCATTCATCTGTAGTTGATTTATTAATAATTTTATTCTTTCGTATTTTTCCTTTTTTTTCATATGATATAAATCTGAATGAAAATCTAATAATTCTCGCCCTGTAAGAATTTTATCGAGAGCAATATCTTGCGCTACATAACCAATTAACTCTCTAATTTTTCTTGGATTTTTTATTAAATTGATATTATTTATAAAAACTTCTCCACCATCTGGTTCAACTAGAGTCGCTAGTATTTTAATGAGAGTTGACTTACCTGCACCATTTGGACCTAAGATTCCAAATAATATACCAGCATTAATTTCTAGTGATAAATCTTTTAATGCCTCAATATCAGAATATGATTTTGAAAGATCCGTAATTTGTATATAATTCATCAAATTAGAATTTATTCTTTAAATATTTTACATCAATCTAATTAATTAAAGTATGCCTTTAATGATAAAAACATTTGCGTTGACTGATGCTCAAAATCCACAGAAAGTTGAGTTCTTGAAATCAATAGCAAAAGACAAATACCAAACATATACAGTATTGACCATCTGAATAATCCTTTAGCTTTTTCTAAATCGTCTGGTGAACTTTTCAATCTATTTATTAATTGTAAAAGTCTTCCGTTAAAAGGTAAAAGCATTATCAAATAAAGAAGTCCTCCCTCCGGTAAAGCAAAAGCACCCAGAATACTCATTAAAACAGTTGCCCATCCGTAACGTGAAATAGCTTTGACTGTAAAAGCTGAACCCTTAACGGAAGGAAGCATGGGTATACCTACAGAGGCATAATCATCTTTTAATAAAATTGCAAGAGCCCAAAAATGAGCTGGGGTCCACAGCATTACCAAACTAAATAACCACCAACCACTTAGGCCTATATGCCCCGTAGCTGCAGAAGCTCCTACTAAAGGAGGTATAGCTCCTGCTACTCCGCCAAAAACAATATTTTGAGTAGTTCGTGGTTTAAGAATTATCGTATATAAAATTACATAACTACATAATCCCAGCAATGTTAATCCGGCAGCTAAATAATTTACGCCACTTATTAAAAGCATTGCAGCTGCCAATGTACATGATACTGCTCCTAAAAAAACAGTATTAGATGATAATCTACCTGAGGGTAAAGCTCTATTACTTGTCCTTTTCATCCTTTTGTCTAAGTCCATTTCCCACAAGCAATTAAGAGCTCCAGCCGCTGCGGCTGCCAAAGCACCGCCTCCTAAAGTACATATAAGTTTAGGTGAGGATAATGGCCATTCTTCAGTTAATGCCATGCCTCCCAAAGTTGTAGCCAGTAATAATGGAATCAATCTAGGTTTAGCAACTTCAAGCCAAGGAGGTAGTTTTACTTTTTTTCTTGAAGGTACAACTTGTTCACGAATAGAAGTCTGGAAGTTTAAGTTTTCTAAATTACTTTTCATGAGTTTAAACCTACTAATAATGAATTAAATGGTTGATTGTTTTTTTTATTTAGGTAAGGATTCCTAAAAATCAATGAGGTTAGGATCGCAATTAATAATGAAGCATTAAGTTGATGGCCAATAACAAAAACAGGTTCACTTAGATTAGTTTTGAGGCTTAATATCCCAAGAACAATCTGGGAAATTAAAAGAAAAAAAAGTGAGCAAAGGTATCTCCAATTATTGAGGAACAAATTTTGTTTATAAATTGAGATAGCCAAAATACATAAAATCGAAATAGAAATTGGGATGGCAAATAATTTATGAGTATCTAATATTAAACATTGTTTATTAAAAGATAAGCAGAGATGTGTAGACCAAGTTGAAGAAAGCCTTACTCCAATAAATGATTGAACTAAAGTGAGTATTAAAGGAAAAAATAATAATATTTTCCACCAAGTCAGTGATTTATTAACATTACTATTTTCTAGATTCTGATTGATAGTAATTGTAGTTATTAGGAGTAAAAAAGCCGTCAAAAGATGAGCAGTAACCGAGTACGAATTAAGTAAATTAATGACTGTTAATGCCCCAATAGAACCTTGAACAATTACTAAGAAAACTAATAATGAATATGTTTTTGGCAACCAATTTGGAAGATCTTTTCTCCAAATTATTGAAAGTATGAATTTAGAAAGAATTAATAGACCAACAAGAAAAGCATCCAAACGATGAAACCATTCTAGAAAAACTCTTAAATTCATATGATTTAGAGGTAGAAAAGTCCCATAACATAAAGGCCAATCAGGGTAACCAAGTCCCAATAATCTTCCTACTTTATCGAACGCTTCACCAGCAGCGTCATCATAACTTCTTCCCAGTCTTTGCATTTCTCTTCTCTCACCAACTTTAATTAATTCAGTATGTCCACCACTAACAAGTAAGGTTAAAAAAGGAGGCTTAGGATAATTCTTTGAAAATAATATTGACGACAGATGTCCCTCTAAGTGATGTATCCCCAAAAACGGTTTTGAGTATAAAGTACAAAGTGATCTTGCAGTTATAGAGCCAACTCTTAAGCAGCCTACTAATCCTGGTGTGACAGTTGAAGCTATAACATCAATTTCTTCAATACTGATTTTCGATTCTTCTAAAGCTTGTTCAAGCACAAAAGGAAGTAACTCTAAATGTTTTCTCGCCGCGAGTTCTGGTACCACGCCTCCCCATTTAGAATGATCTTCAATTTGCGATGCAACAATATTTGAATGTATTTTATAAGTATCACCACTATTAGAAACAATTGAGACAGACGTCTCATCACAACTTGTTTCAATAGCAAGAACTTTGTGCATATTTGATTCGGTACTGTTTTATTTTAGTAATGATTTCTTAATTAAAACATCAAAAGGAATTAAAGATTGCAACTTATGAAATTCTTTTTTTCAATCATAACTTCGGTTTTCCTTTTTCTTGGAATAACCCCAATTGCTTTAGCGGCTAATGGACCGGCATTGAATGCAGATAGAGCGAGCACAGAATTCACAGCCTCAGCTCTAACAACATGTTCAGAA
>QCVY01000034.1 GCA_003208695.1 Prochlorococcus sp. AG-686-P16
ATTAAACTTTAAAGTCCCCTTCGTTCAATCGGTCTTCCCCTTTGATATTAAAACTCAAGTTCAACCTGAGAAATTTGAAACCTTAACAAAAGATCTTCAAGTTATTAGAGCAACAGCTACTGTCAAATATTCTGTTAAGCCAGATGAAGCAGGCAGGATTTTTGCCACAATTGCTAGTAGAAATAGTGATGTTTATCAAAAGATAGTTCAGCCTTCTTTACTTAAAGCTCTAAAATCTGTCTTCTCGCAGTATGAATTAGAAACAATTGCAACTGAATTTAATGTTATTTCTGAAAAAGTAGCTGACACTGTGGCTGAGGAATTGAACTCCTTTGATTACGTAGATGTTAAAAGCTTAGATCTTACTGGTTTAGAAATAGCTGAGGAATATAGAGCGGCTATTGAGCAGAAACAAATAGCTGGACAGCTACTATTAAGAGCTAAAACAGAAGTAGAAATTGCAGCACAGGAAGCCTTAAGGTACGAGACCCTAAATAAAGGCTTAAATGATCAGGTCCTTTTTAAATTATTCTTGGACAAATGGGATGGTAGTACACAAGTGGTCCCAGGCCTTCCTGGAACTAGTGGATCAATGCCACCTGTAATTGTTGGCGGAAATAATAGATAAAATTAATTTTTTATAACACTAAAAGATTGATCGAATGCTTCTAGCGTTCGATCTATTTCTTCGTCACTATGGGCTAATGAAGTAAATCCAGCTTCAAATGGACTTGGAGCTAAATATATTCCTCGTTTGAGCATCTCCCTATGTAGTTTGCCAAAGAGTTCTGAATTATTTGTTTTAGCTTCTTCAAAATTTCTTACTGGTCCTTCACATAAGAAAAATCCAAACATTGCACTTACGCTCCCACCATTTATTGCAATACCATTGTTTTCAGCAGATTGAAATATACCTTCAATTAACCTAGAAGTTGTTGACTCAAGCTTTTCGTATGTCCCTTCTTGTTTAAGTAATTCAAGAGTTTTAATACCTGCTGTCATTGCTAATGGATTTCCACTTAAAGTTCCGGCTTGATATACAGGCCCAGATGGCGCAACCATTGACATTATTTCCTTTCTTCCTCCATATGCTCCTACAGGTAAACCTCCTCCAATTACTTTGCCGAGGGTTGTCAAATCAGGCGTAACTCCAAATTTTTCTTGAACTCCTCCGTAGCTAATTCTGAAACCAGTCATAACTTCATCAAAAACTAGTAAAGATCCATTTTCAGTTGTGAGTTCTCTTAATCCTTCAAGGAAACCAGGTTCAGGAGTAATAAATCCTGCATTGCCAACTATAGGTTCAAGAATTACCCCTGATATTGCATCAGGATTCTCAGAAAATAATTTTTTTACAGCTTCCAGATCGTTGTAAGGAGCAGTTAGAGTGTTTGCTGTTGTAGTTCTTGGAACCCCTGGAGAATCTGGTAAGCCTAAAGTAGCTACTCCAGATCCAGCTTTTACCAAAAACATATCAGCATGACCGTGATAGCATCCATCAAATTTTATTACTTTATCTCTTCCTGTAAATGCTCTCATTAGCCTTAAAACTGCCATACAGGCTTCCGTGCCACTGTTTACAAATCTAACCATCTCTACCGAGGGAACAGCATCTATTACCATTTCGGCAAGTTTATTCTCTAAGACACAGGGCGCTCCAAAACTAGTTCCTTTTTCAATTGCTTCTTGCAATGCTGTAATTACTTCAGGATGGGCATGTCCACAAATGGCTGGTCCCCAACTGCCTATGTAATCAATGTACCTATTTCCATCAACGTCCCAGGCAAAAGGACCTTTTACTCTATCAAAAACAATTGGCTGACCACCAACAGACTTAAATGCTCTAACTGGAGAGCTAACCCCTCCGGGCATTAATTCTAAAGCTGAAGAGAAAACTTTTTCAGAATGAGTTGTATTTAATATGTCAGTCAAAATTTAAATAAATGTAGTTATGAGAAGATTCCACTATGTTCTAAATTAGAAATAAGTAAAAATTTTGTCAATCAGTTTGAAATTCTACCTTATGATATTTTTATTGCGATACTTTGGAATGTAAATAATTAATTTTGAGGAAAATTTGATACGAAGTTGGTTTATTTCTAAATTATTCTTTGTTATAAAGCGTTTTGAAGATCATGAAAATTTAAGATCTTTTGGATTTATATTTCGAAAAGATCATCATCACCATAAAAGTAATCCTCATTTTGATTATCGATCTCTAGATTAATTAATACTGGAGCATGATCACTAGGTTGCAAATTTTCTCTTTGATTCCTCTCTATTACACAGCTTTTAATTTTTGATGAAAGGTTTTTACTGATATAAATATGGTCTATTCTCCAGCCTTTATTTAGTTCATATGCATTATTACGGTAATCCCACCAACTCCAATGCCCAGTATTTTTCTCGAAAATCCGAAAAGAATCAATAAATCTTCCTTTAAGAACATTATTTAGTGCTTCTCTTTCCATATTTGAAGCCATTATGCCCCCTTCGTATTTTTGAGGGGCATGAATATCTATTTCGCTTGGAGCAATATTAAAGTCCCCTACGAAACAGACTAAATCATCATCTTTCAATTGCTCATCTAAGAATGCTGATAAATGATTTAACCATTTAATCTTATAGTCGAATTTGTCAGAATCTATTGAAGAACCGTTTGGCACATAAACATTTATTATTTTTAAACCATTGATATCTGCAGAAATTAACCTTTTTTGTTCATTAAATTTTATAGAAATGTCGCCTCCATCATTCTCGTTAGTAAATCCTTTCTTTATATTCTCAATCTTAAACTTACTTATTATTGCAACCCCATTGTAAGATTTTTGCCCATGGATAAGAACTTCATAACCTAATTCTTCAAAATGCGATAAAGGAAAAGCATCATCTATAACTTTAGTTTCTTGTAGACATAAGATATCTGGATTTACCTCATTAATCCAATTAGTAATTTGAGAAAGCCTTGTTCTAACAGAATTTACATTCCAAGTTGCTATTAACAATTTATTACCAAATTATGTAAAATTAAGATAGCAAATAATTTTAAATCTTAAATTATTTTGAAATTAAACAAAATGAAATTCAAATTAAACAAAAAGATACCAAGATTAAGAAAAGTTTTTATTATATTTATTTCATTAATCAATATCAAATCAACTTTATTAAGTGCAGAAGAGCCTTACTTTAATGAAATTGAAATTGATAGCTCTACAAAACTTGACCCAAATAACTCAGCTTTACCTACTAACCCTTTTGAAATAGTTGAGATGCTTAGAAGAGCTAATAGTATGAATGATGCGACTAAGCCATCTGAGGCTATAGATGATGCATTAAAATTATTTAATAAGATTGAAGAAAAAGAAAGTCTTTAATTCAATAAATATCTTATTAAAAACATTTCTCTAACATAACTTAATATGATTAAAAATCCTATCCAAGAAGTTACAAATAAATTACAATACAGGGCAATAGGTATCGTTAAAGGTATTTATAAGCCACATAATATTGATCAATTAAATCGAGGAACATTAACTGATAAAGAAGGAAAAATAATTGAAACAGTTATCCTTGGTAAAGCTATACCTCTGATAAAAAAATATATCAATTTAGAGAAAATTCATTTCTGGATTGTTTATCCAAGAAATAAAAACGTTAACAATCTACATTTACAGGTGGCAGGCATATGGGACCCTTATAAGTTAAATCAAGTTGATAATAATAATTCTGAAAAGGATCCTAATGAATTATTAGAAGAATTAAATTTAAACAATAATTATTTTTCTATAAGAGGAGAATTGGTTTACGTAAATACACAAAAGAAAGAGATTGTTATAAAAATTTGTTCTTCTCCACTTTCAAAGAGATCAAAATATTCAACTTTTAAAATTATTATTGAAGGAGAGATCTCTCTTCAATTTCTGAATAACTTTGTAAGCCTCGATGTAATTAGGGAAGGAAGTATACTTCGAATGGTTAAGTACGAAGTTATTGAAAAAATAAAATCTGAAAAAGTATAGTATTTATTATTATTGTTAATTTTTTGTCGCTTGAATTCTTATTATTCAAAAATCTATAAAGGGTTATGGAAGAAATTTTAATTGAATGTTCTCCTGGGGTCTCTGGGGATATGTTATTGGGTGCTTTTTATGACTTGGGAGTACCAAAATATGAAATTGAAAAAACACTCTCATGTTTTGGATTAGAAAATTTATATTATTTAAACTTCAGAGAATCTAAAAATTGTTCAATTCGAGGAATAAAGGTTGATGTTGAGAAAGTTGATCAAAGTACTAAAAGAGATTGGAAAAGTATTAAAGATTTAATTCTTAAGGCTCAATTAAAAAAACAATTAAAAAAAAGAATTTATGAAGTTTTTGAGTCTTTAGCCAAAGCAGAAGGAAGGGTTCATGGTATTAACCCAGAAGAAGTTCATTTTCATGAGATCGGTTCAATCGATTCCTTAGTAGATATTATTGGAGTCTGTACTTCAATTGAATATTTAAAGCCAAAGAAGGTTTTTTGTAATGAACCAACTTTAGGGAGAGGTTTTATTCAGGCTGATCATGGCAAACTATCAATACCATCTCCTGCGGTAATAGAATTATTAAGAAAAAAGAATATTAAGGTGATCTCAAGTTTTGATTCTATTGAGGGCGAATTATCAACTCCAACGGGAATAGCCTTACTTTGTAATTTAGTTGAATCTTTTCAAATTCCTTATAAATATTCTATTGATTCCTATGGAGTAGGTCTTGGGAATTTAAAACTACCATGCCCAAATTTGGTCAGGATTTTAAAAATTAATTCTAATGATGAGAATTTGATAGATCAACAAATTAGTCCAAGATATGAGGAGATTTGTGTTCAAGAGGCATGGATTGATGATCAAACATCTGAAGAAATAGCTAATTTATTGGAGCTATTTAGAAAAAAAGGAGCGTATGATGTTTCCTTTCACACAATTAATATGAAAAAAAATCGAATAGGTTTTTCTCTTCAAGTTATCTTGCCTATTGAAAAGAAAGAGTATTTCAGGAAATTGTGGTTTCAATATTCTACTACTATTGGATTGAGAGAAAGAAAACAATCTAGGTGGGTTTTACTAAGAAGAAAGGGGGTTTGCTTAACAACTTTTGGAAAAATTAAGTTTAAACAATCAATGAAACCTAATGGAACTATTTATATGAAACCAGAGAATGATGAAATTTTAAGATTGCAAATTGAGAATAATAAAACTGCTCAAGAAGTAAGAAATATCATTAAAGAATCTTGCAGAGAATTTAAAGCTTTAGAAGAATGGGAATAAGATTTAATATGCAAAAAATATCTTTTATAAAGCTTTTAAATAATATTAACTTTACGATCTTGAAGAAACTTTTTTTTCTTTTAAGCTTATCTTATTTCTATTTTTATTTTTTTAAAAATTTTGATCAAATTTCATTCAATATAGATTTTGCGAGAAATGGAAAATATATATTTTTAGCATTTGTGTTTTGTATCCTAAGTATTTTTTTTAATGCGATAGCTTGGAAAAATATAGTTATTTGGTTTGGTAAAAATAAAAATAAAAATAAAAATAATTTAATTTACTTTTATGTACTTACGAATGTTCTTAAGTACGTTCCTGGAGGTATTTGGCATTTTTTTGAAAGATACAATTTTCTAAAGGATATTAGTAATCCTCAATTGGCTTTTTATTCGACATTAGTTGAACCTTATTTTATGTTGTGTGCATCATTCTTATTGGCTTCAGTTGGCATAATTTTTTCCCCATTTTATTTTTTACTTCTTATACCTTTGGTATTTCTGAATAGAAAATTAATTTACCTCATTTTGAGAAGGTTAGAAATCTTAAAAATTAAAACTATTAGTGCTTTAAAATTTAATAATACAAAGTATGGATTCGAGGAAAGAATAAAAATAATTTCTTTCTTCCCTGCGAGAGCTTTTCTAATAGAAATTCTTTTTGTATTATCAAAATTTATTGGATTTATTATTTGCTTTTATGTAGTTAATTTAGAAAATCAATATAGTATCTTTTATTTATTGGTAATTTTTTGTTTGTCTTGGGCTATTGGATTAATAGTGCCAACAGCTCCTGGAGGGGTAGGTGTATTTGAGGCTTGTTTTCTTTTTTTTGTTGGAAAAAATATTCCGCAAAATATAATTTTTGTAAGTTTAATTTATTTTAGATTGATATCTACCTTGGCAGATTTGCTTTTAGGTCTACCCTTCTTATTAAGAAAACTTTTAAAAAGAATTTAGTTCTTTTTTTCTAAGCTTGGAATTAATGTACTTGATGCAATTAGTCCTAAGACTGTTATGAAGAGTGCAGGTAATATTGCTTCTGCCATTCGTTCATCTCCAGCATATTGATATATCCTTACAGATAAGGTATCAAAGTCAAAAGGTCTGAGAATAAATGTAATTGGTAATTCTTTAATGGTGTCTACAAATACTAAAAGTGATCCAACAAATATCGGTCCTTTTAAAAGTGGAATATGTATCTTTTTGATAACGCTAAGCCAATTTGAGCCTAGTCCACTTGCAGCCTCATCAAGGCTGGGAGATATTCTTTCAAATCCAGAATCAAGAGTACCTTTTGAAATAGTTAAAAAACGAACTACATAACCCCAGAGAAGAAGGAATATAGCCATAAAATATAACTTTGAACTGGAAATAGTTATTAATGATATAGCTAATACCGTGCCTGGTATTGCATATCCAATATCAGCAGGGAATGTTATAAATCGAATAAGTAAGTTCTTATTCTGACGATTAGCTAGCGTTAATATTAAAGAGAAAATTAATGTTACTATTGCAGCAATTATTCCAAGACCAATAGTTCTAAAAGTAAGAGATAGAATTTCTATCGTGAATCCTTTTTTTAACTGATCAATATTTAACAGAAACCAAAAAAACGGAATTCCTATAGAAAATAATGGAGGTAATAAAGTAACTAAAACTGCTAAGTAAGACCTATTTTCTTTCAACTCAAATCCCAAAGAACTTAATGATGCAGGATTTTCACTCCAACGTTTTGTCTTCCTTCTCGAAAATTTTTCAAATAAAATTAAAGTAAAAACTATTATCAAGGCAACTAACGATAATCCAATCGCGCTTTTAGGATTACCTTCAATTATCCAATTCTCAGTTATTCCTTTAGAAATACTTGGGATATTTAATAACTCCACAGTTCCTAATTCATTCATAACTTCCATACACATAAGGCTGACTCCAGTTATTAATGCTGGGAGAGCCATTGGAAGAGCAATTTTAAAAAAGCTGCCCCATGGTCCAATTCCTAACCCTCTACTAGCATTAATTTGATTAACTCCAAATTTATTAAAACTTTCATTAGCAAGTAAGAAAACATAAGGGTAAGTAGTAATTGAAAGTATAAGAACTCCCCACCATAAACCAGTTATTTGATATCCCAAAATGCTTCCTAAATCCTGTAAAACTGCCGTTAACAAATATGCAGGAGTTGCTAGTGGTATTAGTTGAAAAATACGAAGAGTTTTCCTTAATTTAAATTCGCAATTTGATAGTAACCAACCATTTAAAGTCCCCAAACCACCTCCAAAAAAACTTGTAAGTATTAAAAGTTTTAATGTGCCAAATATTTCTTTTCTTCCCGCAATACCTAAAGAAAAATTCCCACCTAAAATAAAATCTATTCCTTCAATTAAGAAATTAAAAATTGGAATTATCACTATAAATGCAACTATAAAAGAAGCAATATTTAAAGGCTTTAAATCTGATAAAAATATCTTTGTTTGTTTATTAAAATTTTTCAAATATTAAATAAAACTTTATTATGCTTCGTCTTTAGAATTAAATCTACAACAATCAAGTTGATTCTTAATAGTTTGATGATCTAGTTCTTTTCCTATTAAAACAATTTTATTTGATTTCTCATTTTCCCATTCATAATCATCAAGAGAAAAACGTTTACCAGACAAATGAAAAACATGTTTTCTTTCGCTTTCCATAAACCATAAAATTCCCTTGGCTCTAAATACATTTTGTGAGATTTGATTATCTAAAAAATTTTGAAACTTTCTTAAAGAAAATGGTTCATTCGTCTCAAAAGAAATAGATGTAAATCCCTCAATATTATTAATTAAATCATGAGAATGGGAAGAGTGATCATGAGAATGGGAAGAGTGATCTTTTGAATCTTGATTCTTATTCATCTTCTGTTTAAATTGAAAAGTATCTGTTTCGAATAGTCCCACACTCATTATTGTTTGCAAACCAACTTCACTATTAATAGATCTCAAAATTCTTGGTTCTTTTTTTATACCATTAATGTGGCTTTCTATTTTTTTTAAATGTGTATCAGTTACTAAATCACATTTATTGAGTAGTAAAATATCACCATATAAAATTTGTGAGTAGGCTACACTAGAGTTCTTTAAATCAAAATCAAAGTTATCTGCATCAATAAGAGTAATAATCGAATCTAATCTTACTTTTTCTCTAAGATCACCCCCGGCAAAAGTCATTGCTACAGGGAGTGGATCTGCAAGTCCAGTAGTCTCAACAATTAAATAATCTATTTTTTCAGGTCTATCTAATATTTTAGAAACAGTGTTCAATAATTCTCCGTTTATTGTGCAACAAATACATCCGTTATTTAATTCGATCATATCTTCAGCAGTTTTTATAATTAATTCATTATCAATTCCGATCTCTCCAAATTCATTAACTAAAACAGCAGTTTTAATACCCACTTGATTTTTTAAAATGTGATTTAAAAGTGTAGTTTTACCTGAACCTAAGAAACCACTAATAATAGTAATGGGAAGTAAGTTTTTTGACATTTTGATGATTATTTTTTAAACGTACATAATTTATTAAATTATAAATTATGTTTCGAAAATATCATTAATTTCTGAGGCGATTGTTTGATCTAAATTAGAAATACCTCCAAGATCATGGGTACTTAGTTTAATTATTACTTTTGAATAGACATTTTCCCAATTGGGATGATGGTTGTATTTTTCGCAAATTAAGGCAATCTTTGTCATAAAGGAAAAGGCTTCTATAAAATTACTAAAATTAAATTCTCTTTCAATATGATTTGCCATAATTCCCCATCCTCGTATTTTTGCAGATAGTTCTTTTAATTCCTCATTTTGTAAAAGGTATGGTTTCATAAATATTTATTTTGACTGATTACTATCATATATACTTGAATTTTTTTTTCCAATAATATGAACACTTATACTTCTTTTCATTGTACTAAATCGATGTTCCCACAAATAA
Source organism: Prochlorococcus sp. AG-686-P16 (assembly GCA_003208695.1). Lineage (GTDB taxonomy): Bacteria > Cyanobacteriota > Cyanobacteriia > PCC-6307 > Cyanobiaceae > Prochlorococcus_A. The sequence goes on from QCVY01000034.1 coordinate 9,277, forward strand.
ATTGCTTGCCAAGTGCCAAGAATTAGTCTCCCTTTTTGAAAGCTTAAAGACAAATTAGTATTTGTTAAAGCAGTTTTAATATGAGCTGGCATATCGTCCTCTCCTTCTTGAAAATGTTCATAATATATCTCCTCTCTTTCTTTTGATAACGAGCTATAACAGTTGTAAGGAACTATAGATTTAATGTACTTTTCTAGGTCCTTAAGAACATTTGGATCTGCATTTTCATTAATAGTTAAACTACAACTGGTGTGTAGTGAGGTTAAGCAAAAAATCCCCGAATCAAAATTATTTTTTTGTATGAATAAATTTAAATCATCAGTAATATCAGTGAAACCCTCTCCATTGGTTATAAAGTTTAATTTTGAGAAAATTTGCTCCATAAATATTTAAAGTCCTAATAACCAATATCCTATTATGAATATAGTTTGATGATTTTATACTTAGTACAATATTTTTGTCTTAAAATAATAATTAATTAAGTTAAATATTTTTGGCTGAAAAAGAATGGAATAAGCTTGGAGCTTATTTAAAAGAAACTCAAATATTAGGCTCAATACAGAGTACTCTTTATTGGGATCAAAATACGGGTATGCCCA
>QCVY01000035.1 GCA_003208695.1 Prochlorococcus sp. AG-686-P16
AGTCAACATATTAGGAGAATTATCTATATTTATTTTAAGGATTGGTTTTAGTGTTTTGATGATTCATCATGGCTTGGAAAAGCTTCAAGATCCTCAAGGCTTTGGAGAATTTGTTGTAGGCAAATACTTCCCCTTCTTGCCAGGCGACCCTGTCCTTTGGACCTATGGAGCCGCTATCACTCAATTAGTATGTCCATTAGGATTAGCATTAGGAATTTTTGCAAGACTTAGCTCACTTGGACTTTTCTCTACGATGGCATTTGCTGTTTATTTCCACCTTTTAGATACAGGTTTAGAGGGATTTCCATTAGCAGTAGTTGAAGGGCATAATTATGCTTTTGAGCTTTCTTTTATATACGGTGCTATTTCTCTTTATTTTTTATGTGCAGGACCTGGAAGGTTAGCACTTCTTCGTAAGACAAACAAAATCACTTATTATCCAAAATCAAATTGATTTAGTGTAGAAAATGTCTCTTCTTTGTAAATACCATAGAAATACCCTTTAAATTGCACATTTCAATACTTTCTTCATCCCTTATACTGCCTCCAGGCTGAATAATTGAAGTTATTCCATATTCATTAGCAAGCTCTACTGTATCTGCAAATGGGAAGAAACCATCGCTTGCTAAAACGCCTCCATAACTATTCTCTTTAGCAGCTTGTAAAGCTATTTTTGAAGCTCCAACCCTGTTCATTTGTCCAGCTCCGATGCCAAGAGTTTGTTGATCTTTTGCAATCACAATGGCATTTGATTTGACGTGTTTGCAAATTTTCCAGGCAAAACTCAAATCTAAATAATCCTGAGTACTTGGAATTTTTTTAGTAACTGAAATCCAACTTTCAGTTTTTTCTTCACTATTATCAGCGTCTTGAACGAGTAATCCTCCCATTATTGATTTAGTAGAAGTTTGGTTCTGTTTTGGGATTTGATCTTTTGAAAACTTTAAAATTCTTAAATTTTTTTTGATTTTTAAAATTTCTAAAGCCTCTGCATCAAAAGATGGAGCTACGACGCATTCTAAGAAAATATCTTTGAGGTTAATTGCAGTTTCACTATCCACATTTGAATTAAAAGCAACTATTCCTCCAAATGCACTAACTGAGTCACATTTCAAAGCATTAAAAAATGCTTGAGAGGCTGAATTACCTACAGAAGCACCACAAGGATTATTGTGTTTTAAAATCACAGATGCAAACGTGTCTGTTGTAGGTTGATCTTTTTCTTCATAGCCAAATTCTAAAACTGTTGAAAGTGCCGACTCAAGATCCAATAGATTGTTATAACTTAACTCTTTCCCTTGTAACTGTTCTGCTGAGTTCCATCCAATATTATTCAAACCATACCAAAAAGCTTTTTGATGAGGATTCTCCCCATATCTTAAGGTTTTGATTAGTGGATAAGATTCAATATATTTGGAAGATTGTAAACCTCTTTCTTTTCTTATCCAATTAGATATCGCAGTGTCATAGTCAGCTGTATGTTGAAAAGCTTCAAGTGCTAATTTTGCTTTATATGTTTCTTTTAACTCCCCTTTTTTACTCTCTTCAAGAAATTCTTGATATTGACTAGGATCGACTAAAACGGAAACGTCTTTATGATTTTTAGCCGCAGAACGAATCATTGATGGTCCTCCGATATCAATATTTTCAATAGCATCTTCCCATTTAGATCCATTTTCTACAGTTTTCTTAAAAGGATATAAATTGACAACTACTAATTCAATTAGTTCAAGATCGTAAGCTTCTATATCTTTTTTATGTTCCTCATCTGCTCTTTTAGCTAATATTCCGCCGTGGATTTTCGGATGTAAAGTTTTAACTCTTCCTCCAAGTATTTCTGGAGAATTAGTAAAATCTGAGACTTTAATAACTGGAATTTTTGCATCCATTAGATATTTAGCAGTGCCTCCACTTGATAGTATTTTATAATTAAATTTTTCTACCAATTCTTTACAAAATGGGATTAGATTTTTTTTATCAGAGACACTTACTAAGGCTAATGGTGACATTATTGAAAAGTTTACTTACTTAAGAATATAAACATGAAATATGATATTGATCATGAATTTGTCGGGATTAGTTCTCAAACCGCAACTCATAGAATAATTTTGCTGCATGGCTGGGGGGCCGATTCAGATGACCTTTTAACACTTGGAAAGGAGATTATAGAAAAAATAAATCTTGATTTTGAGGTAATTTCTTTGAGGGCTTCTGGATTACATCCAAGTGGTCAGGGAAGACAGTGGTATCAACTATACCCACATGATTGGAAGGGGGCTGAGGCTGAAGTAAATAAACTTTTAGGTACATTAAAAAAATTTGATACTGCTCAGATTTCAATAGGAAAAACAATTTTGTTGGGTTTTTCTCAGGGAGCAGCTATGGCAATTGATGCAGGATTTAAATTAAATTTAGGACTCATTGTTGCTTGTAGTGGTTATCCCCATCCAAACTGGACTCCAGGAGAGAAATGTCCCCCATTAATTGTTAGTCATGGTTTATTTGATGACGTGGTGCCTATAGATGCTTCAAGAATTATTCATGAAACGGTAAAAAGTAAGTCTTCTAAGTTTTGTGAATTAATAGAATTTGATGGATCCCATCAAATTGATTCAAATTTAATTGATTTTATAAATTCAAATATAAATAATATTTTCTAAACGAAGGCATATTCGTACTCTTCAATTTCTTCCCAATCATCGGCAGTAAGTTCTAAACCTTCAAATATTTTTTCTTCTCCAATACCTTCAACTACAACTTTAAGAGAAGGGAATAAAAAATGATTTTCCTCGGCATATTGAGCACTAAATAATCCTTTTTCTCCCCAGAAGAATCTATCGGTAGTATGTTCATTTCTTCGGACATTGAAAACTGAGGGGGCTGATAATGCGTTTTCCGCTATAAACCTCCTTGCCGCAGTCACTGGCTTATGCTTCCCTGTTTCGATATGATAAATAGGAACATGCGCCATAACTCTTTGACCCGCAAGTCTTCTTCTGCTAATTCTCTTTCTTTTTTTAGACATTGATTGGTACCTAGAAATCTTTATAAATTGGATTAGCCTTATTAAATTTTACTAATCTTATATTTGTGACTTTAAATTCACATGAATTACATAGAGGACCCATCAACCTCTGATGTAGCATATAAATAAGAACATTAGTTCATATTTAAGGCTGAAATAATTCAGACCTCTTTATTTATCTTAATACTTTTTTCAGATTTTACAAGTTTTTTCCAAATTTTCTCAAAATTTTATTTAATAAATTATTTATCATGAAGATTTCCCAAAAATTTGAAGATCTAACATTGAAACAACTAGAAAGTTTTGGCTGTTTTATGGGAGTTACCCATTTGGTTCTATACCTTGCATCTGCCAAAGAGGGTTCTAAAGCAACATTTGAAATGATTGCTCAATGGCCAAATGTTGATAGATTATTAGTATCCATAGAAGATGATCCCACATTAAAAGTTTCATCGCCTTTTAGAAGATGGTACCCCCTACAAGAAAAAGATATTTTACTTGGTGTTCTTAGAGTTGAAACTGATTTTAAAAATGGTAATTGGCCACCTAACCTTGATGCTAGGTTGAAGGCTCTTTCAATATCTTTGGCAAAATGCGTTTCAATTGAAATAGAAAGACAGACTAATAATGAAGAAATAAATACTTTAAAAAATCAAGTAGAAATTGTAATTCATCAATTGAGAAATCCATTGGCTGCTATAAGAACTTATGCAAAACTATTAGTTAAACGACTTGGCTCTGATACTGGATCTATAGAAATTGTTGAAAGTATGATGGTAGAGCAAAACCAAATTAACCAATATGTTGATTCTTTTGATCAATTAGATAAACCTATCAAACTTCTTTTAGATATAGGAGAAGAAAGATTATTATTACCTCCTAATTTAGATATCGGAAAAAAAATAACTATTCAAGAGCTTCTTCTGCCTATTTTGGAAAGAGGAAATGCTAATGCAAAATTAGAAAATAGAGCTTGGATTCAACCTGATTTCTGGCCAAAATGGACTTTATTAGCTATTAAGCCGAGATTTTTAGTGATTGCTGAAATTATCGCTAATTTATTAGAAAATGCTTTTAAGTATGCTAATAAGGATGCAGAAGTTGGAATCTTTATTACTACAAAAGGACTATGCATTTTTGATGATGGCAAAAAAATAACAAAAAATGAAAATGAGAAAATTTTTCAAAAAGGTTTTAGAGGTTCAGCTTCAAAGAAAAAAGAGGGTACTGGTGTAGGGCTTTATTTAGCGAGAAAATTAGCAAAACAAATTGGAGGAGATTTAAACTTAGTAGAAAATTCCATGAAAGATAACTATGAAGAATTAAATGCCCTTAAAAAGAAAAATATATTTTATTTAGAACTTCCTATAAAAGAACTGCATGAATAAACAACATTGTTGTTTCGACAAGAACCACACTTGCACCGCATGCATCTCCAGTAAATCCACCAATTTTACTACCTAAAATTTTTGGAATTAAATAACTTATAAAAAATCCAATAAACAATAAAAAAGATTTTTGAATCATAAATTGAACTGGATTATTTACAGTTAAATAATAAATAACAAAAATACAAATAAAAATTAAAGAAACAAAAGATTCTTTTTTAAACCCATTCCAGTATTTTTTGTGTGATATTGACTTTGTCTCAAGAGTTATATATTTAAATTTATCTATGTAAATTAAAGTTGAAAACCTCCCCCAAAATAAGCATATGGGCAAAATTATAATTATTTGGTTTTGAACTTTGATTAAACATGCAATTTGTATTAAAGTTATAAAAAATAATGATTGAACTCCAAATGCCCCAACTTGACTATCTTTCATAGCTTTCAAACATTTATTTTTGCCTGCAAAAATACCATCAAAAGTATCCATTAAGCCATCTAAATGAAGACCCCCAGTAATTAAATACCCAGAAGCTAAACAAATTGGCACAGATGCATAAACAGACCAAGAATTGTTTCTTAAAAGTAGATAAATTAGACTTTGTATTAATCCTATAAAAAATCCTAATATTGGAGCAAATTGAGCAATATTTTTAAATTTTGGAGAAATAAAAGGCAACTTTGGAAAAGTAGTGTAGAAAATCCAAGCTCCGGCGAGATTATTAATGAAATTGTTTTTGATGAGTCTATAGATACTTTCGTTATTGAATAATAGAATGGATTAATAACAAAAATCAGAAATTCTTTAATATTTATCGTGTTTGTTTTTGAAATTACATCAAGTTGTAGTAATACAGAAGCTAGAACTGGTATATTCCATACTCCTAATGGTCAAGTTAGGACCCCTAGATTTATGCCAGTAGGGACTTTGGGTACGGTTAAAGGTATTTCCTCCAAACAGTTGGAATCTACCGGTTCAGAAATGATTCTTTCTAATACATTCCATCTTCATCTGCAACCCGGTGAAAAACTTATAAAAGAGGCAGGTGGAATTCATAAATTCATGAATTGGGATAAACCTATACTCACAGATTCAGGGGGATATCAAGTTTTTAGCTTAGCTAAACTTAATAATATTACAAATGAAGGAGTGGAATTTAAAAACCCTAGAGATGGGGGCCATGTTTTTTTATCTCCTGATAAAGTAATGCAGATTCAAATGGATCTTGGCTCTGATATTGCAATGGCTTTTGATCATTGCCCTCCTCATACTGCAAATGAAAATGATATTCAAGACTCTTTAGATCGTACACATTTATGGTTGGAAAAATGCGTTGAAACTCATAAGAAATCTAATCAAGCACTATTTGGGATTGTGCAGGGGGGGCGATATCCAAAACTAAGAGAAATTAGTGCTAAATTCACTCGCTCTTTTGATTTACCTGGCATTGCAGTAGGAGGAGTTAGTGTGGGAGAGTCAGTTGATCAAATTCATAACGTTATAAATTTTGTACCAAAATTCTTACCCAGAGATAAACCAAGATACTTAATGGGTATAGGCTCCTTAAAGGAGATTTCTTTAGCGATAGCAAAAGGATTCGATCTGTTTGATTGTGTTTTGCCAACAAGGTTAGGACGACATGGTACAGCATTTTTTAATGATGAAAGATGGAATATAAGGAATGCTCGTTTTAAAAATGATTTTTCTCCAATAGATAAAACTTGTAAATGTGAAACTTGTAAATCTTATTCTCGTGCTTACTTACATCATTTAGTCAGAAATGATGAAATATTAGGACTCACTCTTATCAGTATGCATAATATTTCTCATCTAATTCGATTTACAAATGCAATTTCTGCTGCAATTAAAGATAATTGTTTTACAATAGATTTCGCTCCTTGGAAAAGATCCTCTATTGCTCACCATACGTGGTAACGTCTTAAGATAATTAATTAATTTATTAAGAAGGTGCTCACTCTTTTAAATACATTCGCTGAATTGCCTGAAGCATATAAGGCTTTCGCTCCAACCGTTGACGTTCTTCCTTTAATACCTTTATTTTTCTTTTTATTAGTTTTTGTTTGGCAAGCTGCAGTTGGGTTTAAATAAAATCTATTTATGAATTAGAAGGGTATTTCAAGGGATATTGCATCACCAGAGTTTTCTACTGCAGACTCAATAAAATCTGCAATTTTTAACGCCCTTGAAGCTTGTTCTCCATCTACTTCTGGTAACTCTTTACCTTGTACGCACTTAAGAAAATGTTCTAATTCTGCATATAAAGGTTCAATAGAGGTTGTGCTTACTTCTTCAACATAACCATCATTTCTATAAACTAATTCTCCATGCTCTGCTGTATACGATTCATTCGCTTTTCTATGGATTTGTAGAGAATGATTTAAGAAGTCCGTTTCAACTAGACCATTCTGACAATGTGCGCTTAAATTCCTAATTTTTTTATGACTCATTTTGCTGGCAGTTAAGCTTGCAATAATATTATTGTTGAAAACCAAAGTAGCATTTACATAATCTATTAAGCCATCACTATTTCTTCCTCCGACGGCGGCTAATTTTTGTATTTTTGAATTAACTAATTCAAGCACTAGATCAATATCATGAATCATTAAATCCATGACAACTGATACATCATTTGCTCTGTCAGCATGAGGACTGTGCCTTCTTGCTTCTAAAACAACAATTTCTTCATTTTGAACTATTTTATTTAACTCCCTAAAAGCAGGGTTAAATCTTTCAATATGACCAACTTGTAGAAGACAGTTACTAACTTTAGAGGCCTTTATTAAAGATTTTGCCTCTAACTCATTTGCTGCAATAGGTTTTTCAATAAGAACATTAACACCTGCTTTAAGACAATCTAGGCCTACTTTGTGATGGAGAAGTGTAGGGACAGCGATACAAATTGCATCAACTTTAGAAATAAGATCATGATAATCTTTAAACCACTCACATTGAAATTGCTCTACTGCTAATTTACCTCTGTTTTCGTTTGGATCTGCAACTCCCACTAAATCTGCATCTTTAAGCAAACTAAGCACTCGAGCATGATGCCATCCCATATTTCCTATACCGATGACTCCAACCTTTACTGAGAATGAGGTTGGTTTCATATCTTATAATTCATGTATATTTATTTATTATCCTTCATTGGATGACAAATTTAACTTTTTGGCAGAAATATTTTTACACGATCAATTTTTGGACCTGACATTGAAATTATTTCAAATTTAATATTTTTAAAATCTAAACTATCTCCAATTTTTGGAACCATTTGAAATTTTTCAAGAAGAAATCCTGCGAGTGTATGATAATCAGCTCCTTCGGGAATAAAACATCCCAACTTTTTGTTGATTTCTATTATTTCTGCTTTGCCAGCAATTGACCACTTCTTGGAGAAATTATCTAACATTTTCATATCAGAATATACTCTGCTATTTAGCATTTCTTCCCCAACGATTTCTCCAGTTAGATCAGCTGCAGTAATAAGCCCCTCAGTCCCACCATGTTCATCAACAACCAGCAAAAATGGATTGTAATCTCTAACGATAGGTAATATCTCTGCTAATGAGCATGTCTCTATTACTTTTGTTACGGGCAAAAGGAAAGGCTCTAGTAATGTATTTGCCTCCATTTCGCTTTTAGATATTGGTTTTGCTAAATAACGTAAATCTAAAACTCCTAAAACATCATCTAGTGACTCACCAATTACAAAAAAACGAGCATGCCTTGTTTTATCAACCTCTTTCATAAGTTCTGCAAACGTAATATTTTTTGGCAAAGTTACCATTTCAGATCTTGGAATCATTACTTCTTTGACTTGAGTATCTTTTAAAGCAAAAACACCTTCTAAGATATTTTTCTCATCAGGTTTTAATCCTGTGACATTATCTGTTTCTATTAATGTTTCTAATTCACCCGCTGATAATACTGAATTTAATGAATCCCATTTGTTATTTAGATTAAATAACCTCAAACAAGCACTAGCAAAAAATTCGATTACAGAAACAATAGGCTGCATTCCTTTGCGAACAGCATCAAAAATTGTAGTTAATCTCAAAGCGGCTGACTCAGGATTATTAATTACTAATGCTTTAGGAATAAGACCGGATATAAGGGTGACTATAAGCACAATAAATAAAAATAATAAGAGATCATATATTCGATTTGATAATTTATTTAAGTTCCAAAATTCATTAGCCAAACCTTTAGTTATCCAACCAACAGCTATAAGAGATATTGTCACGCCAAATTGAGATGCTATTAACGAAGATCTGAATCTTTTTTGAATTTTTAAGATGGAAAATGCTCCTTTCCTTTTCTCTTCTATAAGTCTTAAAACTTTACTTGGCCTTATTAATAAAAATGAGAGTTCACTTGCAGCAAAAAAAGCTGGAAATATCAAAAGTAATAATAGTAAAGTTATTTTCATTCAATAACAAGTTAGTGATGGGGGTGGCGAGGATCGAACTCGCCTAAGCCAAATTATGAGTTTGGTGCATTCACCAGATTGCTACACCCCCAAATTTTGCAGTAATGAATGATTACATTCAATTTACATTCAATTTACATGCAATATAAAAATAATATTTCAAAAAGCACCAACTTAGTAAGTTTTTGTGAGATTTCTTTTTTTTCTCCTAATCTTGAAATATAAGCAGACCTTCTATTAATGAACAATTTTTCGCAGAAGAATAATTTAAATAAGGAGAATTTGTTAAAACTTTTAATTGAAAAATCTTATAAGAAAGGAAACTTTATTTTGGCATCTGGTAAAAAAAGTGCTCATTATCTAAATTGTAAACCTGTATCCTTAAATGGTACAGGGTTGCAATTAATTAGTAATTTGTTTTTAGAGCTAATGGATCCAAGTTCAAAAGCTGTGGCTGGGTTGACTTTAGGAGCGGATCCTTTGGTTAGTGGTTTAATCGTAACGGCTGCTTCTAAAGGATTATTAATAGATGCTTTAATCATCAGGAAAGAAATAAAAGAATATGGAACAAAGGCTGGATTAGAGGGGCCTATATTAAAAGAAGGAACTTTAGTAACTGTCTTGGAAGATGTTGTCACTACTGCCGGATCAGCTATTAAAGCAATTAATAAGTTACGAGAAAATAATCTTTTAGTTAAAGAAGTATTGTCTATTGTTGACAGAAGAGAAGGAGGATATGAGGCCTTGAAGGAACAAAATGTACAATTAAAAAGCTTATTTTCAATAGAAGACTTTCTCTAAATAATGTCAAAAATTAAAGAAAATAAAGAACAAATTTGGCTTGAAAAATTTGATTACTTTTCTAT
>QCVY01000036.1 GCA_003208695.1 Prochlorococcus sp. AG-686-P16
GTTTTGAAAATTTAACAAGAGGCAAGAATAATTTATGATAGCCTATTTGATACTCTTTTGGAAGTGTTTTTGAATGTTTTAACCAAATTTTATTTCTAAAAGATCCAAAGCCATAAGAGTCATTCATCATTGTGCAGACGATTTTACCGCCGCCTCCACTACCACCATTTCCACTACCACCAGACATTGTATCTGCATCTTGTCTTCCTGGACCAGATTGTTGAACATCTCCTGCTACGCCTTGACTTCCTGGACCACTATATGATCCGATACCGCCGCCATCACCACCACCTGTTACAAAATCTGGTGCTCTTGGTGTTGTTACTACTGGTCCTAAAACTTGGTCCATTCCTCCTGGTGCTATATCTCCTGAAACTTCAAAATCATCTATACCTGTTGCAACATCTAAAGCTGATGGTTCTTCATCTTCTGCATCAAATACTGTTCCAGTTACTACAGGTGAATCTCCATAAACAGTTTCATCTTTTGGTTCATCTGGCATCACTGTTTCAATTCCTGTTTTAATAAGACCAAGAGGCAGATCAAAAATATTACCTGCACCCATTGTTATTATATCTAATGGAGTTATATCTAAAAAAGGTTGTTTAATTTCTGTATCAATTCCGTAGAGATCTGCATAAGATTGATCAACTTCTGCTTGTCCTTCTTGATCTAAAGCTTCGTAATCTACTCCGAACGATCTATCAGCATACTGTCTAACGTCAGGTAAATCTCTTCCACCTGTATCTGCTAGTGTGTCTATTTTTTCTATTGGATCAGCTCCAGTTCCTGCAACATCCGTTATGTCGCCAGGTGCATATGTATCACCAGTTACAGGATCTGTAATAACATAATCTCCGTGTGGACCAGATATAGGTGCGCCTCCTGGTAAAGTGGGAGGTGTTAATACATTAGGTTCTGTTTCTATAAATGGAGGTGTTGATTCCGTGCCAATAGGATCTATTGGAATGTCTGCTCCTCCAGTGCCTATATCTACAATTCCAGTTTCAACAGGAGCCATTGCTTCTACAGGTTCTTCTATCGGTGCTTCGGTGTAAGTTAAAAAATTAGGATCTCCAAATCCTGTATAGTATTGAGCTGTACCTGTACCTTGTGCAATGTCTGAAAGATAGTCTTCACCAAAAGCAATTTGCCTTAGTCTATCTAGTTCAGGATTTTGTTCTGCAACTTGTTCTGGTGTTAAATTTAAAATATCTGTTATAGCCATTATGCTTTTGCCATTCCTCTTTGTCTTAATCTTATTAGTTGTTCTTCAGGTGATAATAAAGTCTTCTCAATTTGTGTCAACCCTGTTTGCATAACATTAGCGTTAACTCTCATATCTTGTATAGCGTTTGCATCTACAGGTGGAGTTAGAGGTGCCTGTTGAGAAGTTTGTGATGCTTTTACAGGTGGTATTTCTTCGTTTCTAAGTTTTGAAACCCATTCGTTACTATTGTAATATTTATTAAAGTCATAATTAAATATTCTTTTAACGGGTTCAGGTTCTGCCAACCATATTTGAATGACTATATCTTCTTGAGTAGGACCGCTATTTGGTTGAACAGGCATGCTACCATTTTGCATACCAACACGTCCTCCTTCAGAAAAACCTTCTGTTGTAGGATAAAGTTTTAATTGTTCCGTCAATACATTAGTATTTCTATTTCTATCAATAATATCATTTATCGTAGGTAACGCTTGAAAATAAGGATTAGGAGTATCTGTTCCTTCTTTTTCATTTAAGTCTCTAGTAATTTCATTCATTCTTGTTATAAAAAATTGATTGGGTCTTTTGGGAGTATATACTCCTCTTATTATTTCATTAAAAAGTTGCTTGTTAATTCCTTTTCTTTTAACCTTTTCTCTAATTTTATATTCAGGAACACCTAGTTTTCTAGCTGCTTCTATATTTTGATACATCTCTTTCATTTCTGCTAATTTTCTAGTTTCAGAATAACCATATGTATCTATAAGTGTTTCCGGAGAAACTCTTCCTCCTCTTAACAAACTTCCTGTAAATAAATTATTTGCATTTTTTAATCTAGAATTAAATCTAGTCGTCATAAATGTTAAACCTTTTTCAGGATTAATTTGTATAGGTCTAAAACCAAACAAACCTTTAATTTCATCATCTAATTCAAAAGTTTCTCCATATTTAGGATCTGCTTTTCCAAGAGCTGTTCTTGTTACTCTTTTAATTTGTTGATAGGAGCCAGGTTGAAGTGATTTAGCTATGTGAAAAATTCCTTTTTGTACTTTTACAAAAGAATCATCAGCAGGTTGCCATATCTTTCTACCATTTTTTCCTATTCCTTGTCTTAATGTAGAATCAATAAGTGCTTCTGTAAAAATAGATTCGGAAGCAAATGGTTCTAATAATTCCACTGCCCCTTCCGTCATTCCTTCTCCTAATGCTTGAGCTAGAGATGATTTTGTAACATCAGAATCAGCTATTCTATTTGCGACTGCTCTAAAAGGTCTTGTTAAAACATCATAAGCGTTAGTGTAACTAAAGTCGACATATTTTAAATAGCCGTTTTCATCTCTACTTACTGGAAGTAAGGTAGAATTTTTAGACCATTCAGGTACAAATTTTCTTAGTGCAGACATTTCTTTTTCATCTACATTATTTTTTGCTTTATAAAACTCTGTAAGAGCTTTTGGTAATCCTAATACAGTAGAACCAAAACCAAATAATCTTTGATAACCAATATTTCTTATAGATGGAATACCACTAGTAATTTCTTCTATAGCTTGAGCCATAATATTATTACCCGTTCTCATAACTTCTAAAGGAAAAGCAATAAAGTTTCCATAAGGTGTTTGTCTTAAAGCTCTACCTGTTCTACCCACATAGTTATAATTGGGAACTTGGTTACGAACTAAACTGCCACCAATTTCATCTAAAAATCCTTCAAAAGATTCTGCTGCAATGTCTTGTCTCTTAACTATTTTTCTAAAAAATTTTGCAGAGTTTTCTAAAGCTTCTTCCCCTAAATCTAAATTTTTTGCAAGAGCTGCAAATTCAGGATCAACTGCGCCTGTAGGTAAAAATCTATCTGGTGATTCCATAAGTTGTTTATAATTTTTTTCATTTATTTTTAGCCCATTTAATACATTTTCGTATCTTCCTCTTTCAACACCCCAATTTAAAGCTTTCCAAAAATCATCCTCTTTCATATAAAGTTCTTGAGCTTTAGAAAACGCTGTTTTTACTCCTGCTATATTTTTATCAAGAGCGGTGCTCATAGCTTGATAGGCTTTTTTATCCATTAGAGCGGGATCTTTTGCAATATCTTTTAATAGTTGTTCTGTTTCTCTGGCACCTACAGCACTAGATAACACATCTACTCTTTGCATTCTTCTTCTTAACATAGCATACGGAGCAGAAACTTTTCCACCGAAAGTTCCTTTTAAACTTGTACCATACGCTTGACTCACTAAACCTTTACCTCCTAAAAGTTTAGGTGCTAAAGCAGAAAAATTTCCATACGATGGAAAAAATATTCCATTGGCTCCGGCAAAAGCTCCTGCACTAATAAAATTACGTATGTGAGTTACAGGAGATAAAATTGTTTTAGCTACTTGAGAACCCGCTTTAGGTAAAAGAATTGCCAGTTTATACGCTGTTCCTATATCACTTCGATTTAAAATATTTGAAGTCACATCAAACATAGGATCATAAAGCGTTTTCTTTATATATTTTCCATCTAAAGGAGTTAAAGTTAAATTTTCAGCTGTGTTTTTATTATATATCTTTGGTGATTCATATTTTTTAAATCTTGGATCATTTACAGCTCCTTGTCCGTATTTATCAGTAAGCTCATTTTTAGTAAAAATAAATTGACTTGCATCTTTTTTACCTTTTAACAATGCAATTTGATCATCAATTGCTTTTATTTGTTCCTTAGTTACTGCTTGTGCTTTGCTTATTTGTAAAACTTTCATTTGGTTAACAAATTCTGCTCCAGAACCTAAGTTATCAACTTGTCTTAAATATCTCATTGTATTATTTAAATTAGCTATTTTCATAACTGAAGAATAAAAACTGTAAGAGGGATCTTTAATTACTCCTGCTAGCTCTCTTTGCCAAGGACGTAAAACTTTTTCTTTTAAAGCATCTGTTCTTACTTGAATTCCTTCTATTTCCACAGCCACTTTTGGATCTTTAGGTTTTTGTGTAGGAGCTTCTAATTCAATTTTAGTTGATTTTATATCTTTAGCGGTAGGTTTAGTCATAACCGTTTTAGCACCATTTTGAAATTCTTTAGCGGCTACATCTATTTCATCAATGGATCTTGATTTTAAAAAAGATTGCACCTCTTTTTCAGCTTGATTAAACGCATTTCTAGTAACACCTTTTGGAACAGTATCTCCAGGTTTTAAATTATTTGTTGCTCTATATTGGTTTTCAGCTTCTTCTACAAAAAGTTTTTTAGCATTATTAATTTGTTCCCCAGTTACAGGATATTTTTTAAGAGGATTACTTCTATTAAATATTTTATATTCTGTAGTAAAATAAGTACCTATATTAGCTCTTACCGTTTTAGCTAAATCTTCGGGAAGAGTTTGACCTATTGTATCTAAATTTAAATTATCAATTTCTCTTCTAACTTTTAATATAGAATTAGTAATTCGTTCAGGATCTCCACCTTTTGCTTTAATTTGATTTCTGAGTTTTTCTAATGAATCAGCATACTTTATTTTTCCATTTTCAATTTTATAGTAATCACTTTTTCTAAACTCTCTTCTTTTTCCTTCGTCAAATAATTTTAATACTTCGTCTTTACTTTCTTTTTGTAATAAACTTTCTCCTCTTCCTTCAAGTATTTTTCTAGCTTGTTCCATAAATTTTTCTTCTTTAGCAACACTTGTTAAACCAGAATCTTTCAACCAATCTTTTTCAACAATAGCATATGCTTCTTTTAAATCTTTTGTAAATCTTTTAGATACGTTTCGTGCTGCTTCGTCTCTTACGGCTGTGTCTGCTATTGCTGCTCTTTTATTTTGGAATAAATCTGTTGTTCCTGGTCCTTGTTTTCTTAATCCTAGCCAATATTTTTCGATTAAACCTCTTAAACCTGTTCCATATTCATCTAGTCCTGTTTCTACAAATTCAAATTCATTTTTAAGTGTAGAAGATGAGACACTCATATCTTTAACTTGTCTTTCAGTTAATATTTCGCCTATTTTTTCTCCTCTTGCTCCTTCTACTTTTCTTACATAATTACCTGTAGGTTTATGTAGTTTACCTACACCAGTACCAACTCCTGCGATAGCAAGATTAAATAAAGCTCCTTCTGTACCAAATTTTAATCTATTTAATAATCTTCTACCTGCTTCATCTCTACCTTCTTTATCAACACTTTTATCCATCATGGTAACAGCAAAAGGTTCAAGAGATGTTCCTCTAGCCATATCAGCAAACGTTCCAATATCTTGATCAGCTACAAAAGCTTCTCCAATACCTCCTCCGATAATTGCCCCTGTTTTAGGACCAATTATTTTTTCACCAATTTTTGTTAAATTAAATAATCTATTAGCTTGTTTAGCGTCGACTGCTCTTTTAGCTAATTTTTTTGCTAGACTTCTTCCAGCTCTTATACCAAGAGCGCCGCCACCTAAAGCAACGGGACCTATTTGAGCTAAAGCTTGAAAAACTTTACCAACAGTTCGTGCTTCAGCTTCATCGTCAAAAGGATTGACTTCATCAAACCATTCGTCAACTTCTTTAGCTTTATCGGTATCTCCAATTAAATCGAAAACTTCTGCACCTAGTGATACAAAACCTTTGGGAATATTCCAAAGACCTGTTGCAACTCCTGCTAATGCAGATTCAAAGAAACCAACATCATCGTCAGTGGTTTTAGAAGAGCCAAAATATTCTTCAACCGTTTGTGGCATTTATCCTCCTATACTTCTTTTTGTGACTGCCATTCTTTTAAAGAATAAATGGTTCCGTCTTTAACTACTTTTAAATCTCCTTCATCTGTATAGAAATATTTAGGTCCTTTTATTTTAGTAATTTCTTTAGCTTCTTTAGGCATTTCCTTATTAAATTTACCTGCTAATTCAGAATTACTCATTCTTAAATTATCTAATTTTTCAGCCACTTTATAAGCAGTTTCATAAGTTAAAGAAGATCTTCCTGTTATATCTTTTGCTATATTATCTATTCTTGAAGCATCAATTGACCTGTCGGTAGCTGTTGGTCCTTTCATTCTGTTCATAGCTGCTTGCATAGCCAACATTTTAGGAACTTGTTTAGCTTGTCTTTCTTCAGCAGAAATTTTACTTAAGTCTTCTAATGGTTTTTCTGCTGCTCTACCAATTGTTCCTGTTAAATCTCCTCCAGGTTGAGCTAATACTCCTGAACTAAATTTAGCTAATGCTAGCCACTTGTCTCTTGATGCTGCATCCGAGTCAGGTCCTAATTGTTCTTGAATGACAGGTAAATATTCATCAAAATATTTTTCAAACTGACTTTTTGTGTCTACAACTCCACTTGTATCTAATTCGTTTTCTGTAGTTGTTGTTTCTGGTTTTTCTACTATGGCATCGTCAGAAACATCTAAACCTTTAGCTTTTCTTTCAGCCACTTGTTTTTTCATTTTTTCTATAAGAGGTTCCTTAAAATATTTTTCTCCTTGAGGAGTTTGATAAAAATCATATAGCGCTTGTTTTCCTTCATCATAACCTGAAACTAAAGATCCTTCTTCAGGAAAAGTTATGGGATCTTGTCTTTTAATAAAGCTTTGATACTTATCTTCTATTTTTGGTAATGTTAAATAAGGAAGACCTTGAACTTGTATACGTTCTAAAATTTCTTCTGGTGTCGCTGGTCCATCAGCATATCCACGTCTTGGAACAATACCCGACATAATACCATTCATACCGCCACCTCTATAACCAGGTCGAATAGCTGTTACACCACCACCTCGATACGAGGGTCTTGCTGTTTGTGACAAGCCACCTTTTCTAAACATCGGTCTTGTTAATATTCTAGCCATTATCTAAATATATTTCCTACTGCACTACCTATCGCTTGAAATGGATTTTTTCCTGTAAGTCCACCATAGATACCTGCAAGGCCTGTACCTACACCTAAAGCTGTTTGTAATGGACTTGCACTTGGTGTCATTGTTTGTTGTCCAGAAGGATAGCCTGATATTAATGATGCTACACCTGCACCATATGTTCCTAATCTTTGGTAAGGTTCATAAGCTGCTGTTTGAGCTGCTTGTCGCTGAGCATCTAGAACCGCTTGCGATTGCGCTTGTTGTGCGCCACCTAAAGTGCCTAAACCTGAAATTTGTTGTTGTGCTAATTGCTGTGCACCTCCACCTAAAGTTGATTGCAATCCTGCAAGTCCTTGTTGTCTTGCAAAATCTTGTTGCCTTGCTTGTTGCGCCTGTTGAAATCCCTGTTGTAATAATCCTGCTTGTAATGCTGCTCGATTCTTGTCACTCGTTGATTGATACTCGGATTGAAGAACACCTTCTCTGCCACCACCGTATGCTCCAGGTACACCTAAAGCTGCATCAGAAATACTTTGTTGTCTTATAGCTGCTTGCTTATCAAATTCTGCAAGAGCCGTTGATATAACATCTGATTGATAGGGCGACATGTAAGAAGCAATAGAACCTGCTCCTGTGCCTGCACCCGTTCCCGTTAAAGCAGTTGCTGCATCAGCAGCTGTTGTTGCTTTTGTTAAAAAAGGTTGGTAAGCACCCAAGCCTGTTGTAGCATCGGTTGCTTGTTGATAGGCTGCGGTTTGTAATGGATCCTGAGCTGCAACCGAAGGTGCAAACTTAGAAGTGTCCATTGGTAAAGACGTTAAAGCAGATATCTGCTTACCATAATCTCGACCTAAATCTTCTATAAACTGTGCGGGTAGTGCTCTTGTTGTTGTTATTGCCATTACGCTATTCTTCCTTCTAATTGTTTCATTGTATTGTACATTTTTTGTGCTCCTTTTTCAACGTTTCCGCCACCTGCACCTTTAACGGCATCAGCGGTCATAACGAATTCATTTTTACTTAACATTGCTGGAACGTCATCTGCTTTTTCTTTTACTCCCATCGGCACGAAGCCTCCTTCTTGTCTATAATCTAATTCACTAATTCCACCAGCATTTACTCTTGGCATACCCGTTGGTATTCTTGGCATTGTCGCTGTAACGCCACCACCATATTTTCCAATTCTTCCGCCATCAGCTTTTTTCTTGTAATTCTTTTTTTTCTTCGGTGACCCTTCAATACTTGTTGTCGTGTCACTAAATAGCGTTGGATATAATTCTTCTAATACTTCTTTATCTGTTTTTCCGTGAGGTCCTTTACTTCCTTTTTTTAATTCCACTCTTCCGCCTGTCGCTGCTTGCATATAATTTCTTGGTGTTAGAAAACGATAACCTTTGTCGTATGCTTGAGATCCACTTAAAGCTCCTGATCGATATTTTTTCATATCCGCTTGAATTATATCTAATCCTAAACCTTCACCTCGATACACATCTTGTGCTAATTCTTTTGCTTCTTCTTCTGTTTTACCTTTAGACATAAAGTAAGTAAGTAGTCCACCACCAGCTAACATTCCTTTACCTGTTAGTCCCATAGCTCCGCCACCGCCTGTTATACCTAACTTACCTAAAATACCTGGAGTCATTCTTGAAGTTCCTCCTGCTGTTCCAAATAAAAAAGGAGATATACGACCTCCCAATCCTCCTAAACCAGACATAGGTCCCATACCCATAAGACCTGCTCCACCTAAACCTAAAAGTGCAGCTTTACCTACAGGACTTTTAACAACTTGTTTTGCAACTTTACCAACTTTTCCTAAAGCATCACCAATAAAATCTCCGATGCCTCCTAAGAAGTATCCTTGTCTTGGAACGGCATTCATAATGCCACCGTTTTTACGTAATTGTCTGCGAATCTGTGCTCGTGTTATCATATCTAATATAGGTTATTTATTTAAAGGCAGGGTTTTAACCTGAGTATATACTATTACTTAATTTATCTTAATAAATCAAGCTTATGTTGTAACTTCTCTAGGCTTAATTTCAAGGGCCGATAGCACCACATGAAGCCTATTTGCAGTAGCTGCAGTAACCTTAATAATTTCGCTCTCCTCAGCGACTAAAGGACCCGTTAACAGCTCTGATGTTGCATTCGCTGATATAGCCTTAGTCTTAAATAGACTAAAAACTGCAGCGTCTGCGTCGGTTATGGTTACGGTAATGGTATCAGCATTACCAGAATCTTCGGATACGAGTATAGATTTAATGACAGCGGTTGTAGCTGTGGGCACCGTATAGATTGTTGTAGCACTGGTGCTGGTTAAATCGACTTTTTTATTTACAAATGCGTTTGACATTATCCTAAAAATAAAGCAAGTGCTTCTGCTTCCTCTTTTATTTCTTGTTGAAAAGATGTGTTAAGTTTTTGTACCACAGAGTCTACATCTCTTACAAAGGATTGTTGAACCTGTTGATCATACTCGGGTAAAGGTTGTGTTAAAGATTGTACAATTCTAGCCATTATCGTCTTCCATCCGGTTGTATGTCTAATCTAAAGGTACCCACTTTCCAATGTTGTGCTACACCTGTATTGGATATTTTTAAAGCGATCGCACGCGCTCGTGCACGAGTATCTATTTTATCAGTTGATGATGTAATATCAAAAGG
>QCVY01000037.1 GCA_003208695.1 Prochlorococcus sp. AG-686-P16
ATTAAAACTTAAATCATCGGTAAATTATTTAGTCTTAGAAGATAAATTTACAATACCTTTTTGGTTTGGAAATAGAACATTTAAGGAATCAGATGGCTATTTGTTTGGTCTCAAACCTAAATGGTATCTAGGCTTAGATAAGGAAGAAAAAGATGGTTATTTTATAGGTAGAAAGTTTAATTCAATAAAATTATCAGATAATTTAACCCTTAATGTACAACCACAGTTTTTGTTCCAAAGATCTATTCAGGGCTATACAAAAAGTTTTGTTGGTAAGCAAGAATCAGTAACCTCCAATAAAGTAAAAAGAGATATATCTTTTGCTGATTATTTTGCATTAGAGACAGAGCTAACTCGAAAAATAAATAAATGGGATCTTATAATTGAAAAGAAACTCAATACTTTTGATTCTGAAAAGTTCTTGGATGCTTTACGATTAAAAGTTGATTTGGTTAAAGAAGTAGAATTTTTGGGTTCAAAATGGGATAAAAGTTTGTATGGGGTTTATAGAGATAGGATTTGGAATGGCTCAATAGGCGAATCAGAAATCTACTTAGGTTATGGACTAAAATTAGAAAAAACTAAAAGTTGGAAAATAAAAGGGATTTCCAAGACTGAGACAATAAATATGGGTTTAGGAAATTTTAAAGGTGAAGATTTAAATAGTAAAAACTTGGTTGATAGTTATAGAGGTAGTCTTTTCTATTCTTTGGATCAAAAGTTCCCACTAATAGTAAGGGATATAAAAAATAAATATGTCGATAATTCATTTGATTATATTTTTGAGCCAGTAAAGCAAGGAATTTACATAAATACTAAATTAGCTGCTTTATATTCTCTTTATGAGAATGGTAATCATCAAGAGTATGTTGGGTTTGGTGCAGGCCCAAAATTTATCTTTGGGAATTTCAGAAAAAAATATTTTGACTACACAAAGGTCAGTTTACTCCCGACGTACAGGATGAAAGGAGGTGATAGTATTTTTAAATTCGATCAAATTTCAGATAAGTTTACTCTAGAGATTGATTTTGATCAGCAAGTATATGGACCTATCCTACTTAAAACTAACGCGACGATAAATTTGGATGGTAACTCAAAAAATTACGGAGATTTTATAAATTCAAAAATCGCATTGAATTGGAAAAAAAGATCCTATGAATTAGGTGTTTTTTATCAACCTCATAATCAATCAGGAGGGATAAATTTCGCCTTATTTGGTTTCGAATAATTACAGACAGTCTTTATTAAAATTTACATAGGGCAATTCATTTATCTTTTTTTCAATTAAGCTTACATTTTCAAGAAGTGTTGAGGTCGCATCCCATTCTCCAGACAAAAACATTTTTTTTGAAGTTTCTTTTATTTCAAGATTAAATTTCAAATCTTCAGTCTTTGCAGTCGATTTGAAAAGATCAATCTCTAAGAATAAATTCTTAATATCCAAATATTGTTGAATCTTTTTTATTGATTCTTTTGGAAGAGTAAAGCATGGGATTCCAATCGCTATACAGTTACTATAAAAAATATCTGCAAAACTTTCTCCAATGATGGCTTTTATTCCCCATCTCATTAAGGCTTGAGGGGCATGTTCTCTGCTTGAGCCACATCCAAAATTACTATTTACAATAAGTATTGATGATCCCTTATTAATCTCTAAATCAAAGGGGTGATTTCCTTTAAGAGTTTTACGATCATCATCAAAAACAGATTTACCTAATGAATCAAAATCAATACATTTAAGAAATCGAGCAGGAATTATTCTATCAGTATCAATATCATCTCCAACTAATGAGATACATTTTCCATTTATTCGAGAAAATTTCCCGATTGGAGGTTTAAATTTGATACTCATTTGTTAATAAAATCTCTTACGTCACTGACTTTTCCTGTAATTGATGCGGCGGCAACCATTGCTGGACTCATTAATAACGTTCTTCCATTTGGAGATCCCTGTCTACCTTTGAAATTTCTATTGCTAGAACTAGCACTTACTTGATTTCCTATGAGTTTATCTGAATTCATTGCTAAACACATTGAGCAACCAGGCTCTCTCCACTGATAACCTGCTTTTACAAATATTTTATCAAGACCTTCCTCTTTTGCTTCTTTCGCAACCTTCTCTGAGCCTGGAACTACAAAAGCTTTTATGTTTTTTGCTATTTTATTATGCGCCAATACTTGAGCGGCAACTCTTAGGTCACTTATTCTTCCATTTGTACAACTCCCAATAAAACAAACATCAATTGGGGTATTTTTAATTGATTGTCCAGGTTTGAAACCCATATATTCATATGCCTCTCCAGCAATAAATTTGTCGTTTGGATGTATCTCGTTTAATGAAGGAATTTTTTGATTTACACCGATACTTTGCCCAGGAGTAATACCCCAGGTAATAGTCGGTTCTACTTTAGAGGCATCTAACTTGAATACATCATCATAAATACAATTATCACTACTTTCTAATGATTCCCACCATTTAACGGCCTTTTCCCAATTTTCATTTTGAGGCGAGCATAATTTATCCTTCATATAACTAAAGGTTTTTTCATCAGGATTTATATAACCGCATCTTGCTCCTCCTTCAATAGACATATTGCATATAGTCATTCTTTCTTCCATTGATAATGCACTTATAGCAGGACCTGCGAATTCATAGGCATAGCCGACACCTGCTTTTACTCCGAGTTGATTAATTATATGTAGTACTAAATCTTTAGCATAAATTCCATTTGATAATTTATTCTCACACCAAATTTGTCTGACTTTGAGCTTATTCATAGCTATGGTTTGACTCGCAAGTACATCTCTTACTTGACTAGTACCAATACCAAAAGCAATTGACCCAAATGCTCCATGAGTTGATGTATGAGAATCTCCACAAGCGATAGTCATCCCTGGTTGGGTTAATCCAAGCTCAGGAGCTACTACATGAACTATTCCTTGATTACCACTACCAATATTAAAAAATTTAATTTTGTGCTCGATACAGTTCTTTTCTAGAGTATCGATCATTTGTTCTGCAAGATTATCTTTGAAAGGCCTGCTTTGATTATCTGTTGGAACAATATGATCAACTGTAGCTACGGTTCTTTGAGGAAATTTTACCTTTAAATTTTTATCTTTTAAAGCTCCGAATGCTTGCGGGCTAGTAACTTCATGAATAAGGTGAAGACCTATTAAGATTTGATCGGATCCACCAGGAAGATTTGCAACTTTGTGTAAATCCCACACTTTATCAAATAAGGTATCTTTACTCAATTTGCAAAAAAGTTACTTACTACTAGATAATAAGATTAATCTAAGACTGTTTAAACACACATTTACACTTAGTCTTTGAATTTCAATTCTATTTCTTGTTGAGCTAAATATTTTTTTAATATTTGTTATGTGATCATTTGGTCCTGCAATTGAGATATAAACTAATCCAACAGGTTTCTCTTTATTACCTCCACTAGGACCGGCAATGCCACTAATTGCGATTGACCAATCCGAATTTAGTTTTTCTTTTGCATTAATTGCCATAGTTTCAGCAACCTCTTCAGAAACAGCACCAAATTTTTTTATCAGATTTTCCGGAATATTTAATAATGATTGTTTAAGATCATTACTGTACGAAATAATACTGCCTTTAAATACTTGGGATGAGCCTGGTACTGCTGTGATAGAAGAGGAGAGAAGACCTCCGGAACAGGATTCTGCAAAAACTAGAGATTCTTTTCTTTTTATTAATTCCTTTATTAATACGCTTGATAAATTATCATCATTTTCACCAAAAATAAATTTGGAAAAATCTTTTTTTAACTTTTCTTTAATGGGGTTAATTATATTTCTTGCTTCCAATTCATTTTTAGCCCTTGCTGTTATTCTAAGCTTAACCTCTCCTAAATTCGCGTATGGAGCGACAGTGGGGTTTTTTAGTTTTAAAAGATTATCAATCTTTTCTGAAATAGTAGACTCTCCTATACCAGAAAATTTAAGAGTATTTGAGAAAAATATATAACCATCTGAAAAATTATTTTTAATATAATTAGCTGCAGTTTCTTTCCACATTTCTTTCATTTCACTTGGAACTCCTGGAAAAGTCATTATGGTAAATCCCTTAATTGGTTGCCATATCATGCCAGGAGCAGTGCCTCTAGGATTATTAATTATTTGAGCATCTTTTGGGAAAAAACATTGTTTTTTTAAACTAGATTTGTTGAAACTTGAACCTGAAATTGAAAGCTTTTTTTTTATTTGATCCCATAAATATTCTCTTTCAGACAGAGAGGCCTTAAAAGATTTAGCTATTGCCTCAGTAGTTAAGTCATCTGGAGTAGGTCCTAAACCACCTGTGGTGATTAATAAATTACTTCTTGAAGATATTTCTTTAATCAGCTTGATGATCCTTTCGGAATTATCTCCAATAGTCGACTGCCTAAAATGGTTGAGTCCTAAAGCTGACAACTCTTGAGAAATCCAGTGAGCGTTTGTATTTACTATATTACCCAGAAGTAATTCACTACCTATAGAAAGGATTTCAACCCCTCTACGTTTAGGATCATTTGATTGATGGTTCAAGTTTGGCTTCATAAAGAGGAAAGCGATTACATAAAGTTAATACCCTTTCCTTGCATTCTTTTTCTATTATTGAATCATCTGGATTGAGTAATCTATCTGCAATAATTTCGCCAACTTCAACAAAAGCTTCATCATTAAAACCTCTAGTAGTTAAAGCTGCAGTTCCTAATCTCAACCCGCTTGTGACAAAAGGTGATTCAGGATCAAATGGGACAGTATTCTTATTTGCTGTTATGTTCACTTCACTTACAAGTAAGTCAGCAACTTTACCGGTCATATTAATACTTCTTAAGTCAAGCAAAACAATATGATTATCAGTACCTCCACTAACAATATCTATTCCTCTTTTGATTAGAGTTGAAGATAGAACTTTTGCATTATTAATAACCTGTTTTGAGTAACTAACAAAGTTAGGATGTAAAGCTTCTCCAAATGCAACAGCTTTAGCCGCAATAATATGTTCTAAAGGCCCACCTTGAGTTCCAGGGAACACAGATTTATCAAATTTCTTTCCAAATTCCTTATCTTTACATAAAATCAATCCTCCTCTTGGACCTCTCAAGGTCTTATGTGTCGTCGTAGTTACCACATCACAATATGGAATAGGATTAGGGTGAAGTTTACTTGCAACGAGTCCTGCTATATGAGCAATGTCAGCCATTAAAAAAGCTCCAACTTCATCAGCGATTCTTCTAAACGATTCGAAATCAATTGTTCTTGGATAAGCAGAATATCCACAAATAATGAGTTTTGGCTTTGTAGCTAAAGCAATATCTCTTATTACATTAAAATTTAATTTATTAGTTTCTTTATCAACTCCATAGTGAACGGCATTGAACCACTTTCCGCTCATATTAACTGGGGATCCGTGCGTTAAATGTCCTCCATGTGATAAATCCATTCCTAATATTGTGTCGCCAGGTTTAAGTAAGCTTAAAAAAACAGCAGCATTTGCTTGAGCTCCACTATGAGGTTGAACATTTGCCCAATCTGCATCAAAAAGTTGTTTAGCTCTTTCGATTGCTAATTCTTCTATCTCATCAACAAATTCACAACCACCGTAATATCTTTTTTGAGGAAGACCTTCAGCATATTTATTTGTTAAGACCGAACCCTGAGCCTGCATAACTGCCATTGATGCAAAATTCTCACTAGCAATTAATTCAAGATGAGTTTCCTGCCTATTTTTTTCGGAATTAATTAATTTGGATATGATTGGATCACTTTCTTTAAGATTTTGAAGAATATTCATTAAAACAAAAAAATATTTTAATTAAATATAGACGATATTTTAAAAGAAAATATAAAAAAAATATTTCATAATTTGTGACGCGCCTGGAGAGATTCGAACTCCCGACACCCTGATCCGTAGTCAGGTGCTCTAATCCACTGAGCTACAGGCGCATATTTATGTAATATCTCTGGTTTTGGGTCTCTTAGTCAACTAGATTTCAGTTAAACTATCTAATATTAACAATCTAAATTTATAATTATGCCGATTAAATGGTATGGCAATGGTGATTCAGAAGATCCTATTTACAAACATTTTTCCCGAATAGTAAATTTTGTAATTCACTGCATGATATTTACTGCAATTGTAAGTGGAACTTGGCTTTTTAAAGAGATTAAACATGACTTGGTTTTTTTTAATAATTTTGCAATTGCATGGGCAGTTATCCTTTCATCACATTTACTTTTTGTATTTATAAAAAAACCTAAGGATTTAAAAAAACAATCAACTTAAGTTTTAATTATGAATTCTCATATGCAAATTAGTGATCTAGAAAATATTATTTCAGAAAAAATTTTTATAAAAATAGAAAAGTGGCACCTTTATCTTGGAGATGCTGGCTTAGCTAGAAACCTTGCCCTGGAATGTATTAGTAATTTTGATAAAGGTAGCCAGCTGGCTACGAAATTAAGCTTAGAAGCTATTGAGGTCAAAATTGGGGATGGAAACCAAACAATTCTTTTGTCTAAGTTGATCACTGCATCACAAATTCGTGATTTAGAAGAAATACTTGATAATTTGTAAATTTTAATCATATTTTGATTAATGGATTTAATTTATTAACCCCAAATAACTTGGTTATCGAAAAATAAATTATCAAAAAAACCAAAAATCCTATAACTAATATAAATAACTCCCAAATGTTCGAGCTTAATCCATTTATATCTTTAATAATTGAATAGCAAGTTGTGCTCGTAATAGTGCAGGCTAATGAAATAAGAACAAATTTTTTTAACAAAATATTTTTAGGTATATTGATTCCATAAGTATTAAAGTTTGTAGTAAGAAAAATACAAATAATTAAATTAACTATTCCTGAAGATAGGATTATCCCAATAACACCAAAATTATAAGGAGATAAGTTTCCAAAATTAATAGTTGGAGCTCCTACTAGAAACCAATCGAAAAAAACATTTAGTATTATTCCTGCAAAAGATAATTGAAAGGGTAACTTTGGGTTCTCAATTGCATAATAAGTTCTAACTAATAAATCTCTATAGAGATAGAAGGGAATTCCAACAGCATATGCAATTAAAATATTTTTTACTAAAAATACTGCTTCGGAATTAAAAGCCCCTCTTTGAAAAACAAATTGCACTATTTGATTATTAAAGGTGATAAAAAAACCAGTTAAAAAAATAGTTGTTAAAAAACAGTATTCTATTCCTGATATTAAACTTTTTTCTAAATTTCTATTCTCTTGATTACGATTTAATTTTGAAAACTTTGGAAGTAGTGGCAATATCAAAGCGTTTGATAAGACTCCAAGTGGGGCTTGTATAAGAAAATTACCGTAAGCTAATCCCGATGCTGCACCTTGAAAGCTTGAAGCAAAAAACATATCAATAAAAACATTTATTTGGCCTAAACCTGATGAAATTGATGCAGGAGCGATTAATTTGAAAATTCTCTTCTCTTCATTTTTAAATAAATGCCAAGCGGAATTGAATCTAAATAAGCCGATCTTATGGATTTCCCAGCACTGAACAGCAAATTGTATACAAGTACCTGTTAATGTCGCTTTAGCTAGTAATCCTGAATAAAACAAATAATTTGTATTTGGATGATTAATAATCCAACTAGCTGAAATAAATAAAATTGTTGTCAGACTTGTTATGGCTGGACTTATGCTTGATATGAAAAATTTATTTCTTGAATTTAAAGCTCCAAAACTTAACCCCATAAAAGCAGAAAGAGGAATACAAGGAGTTAAAATTCTTAATTGGTCAGATGCAATAGATTTGGCTTCATCACTTAAATTAGGAGCTATTAAATTTATTAGAAAACCCGAATTAAAATATACAATTACTCCTAGAATAAAAAATAATAAAGTTAGTTTAATACTTACTTTTGTTAGGACAAGTGCCCCCTCTCTTCTCTTAAGTGGAGTTATTACTGCTACAACTGCATTATGTAATGGGCCATTAATTCCACCAATAATAATAAGTAAAAAGCCTGGGATTATGTAGGCATAGTTATATGCATCGTATGTTATCCCAATTCCAAAGGCTGCAGCTATAAATATTTGTCTTGTAAAACCAGCTACTTTACTTAGAGATGTGGCGAATGAAATAGAAACTATATTGTTTTTAAAATATGAATTCATTAGATATTGATTTGAATCTTTTCAAGAAGATTTAGATTCCATTATATTTTGTTTTTAATCTACTTCACACTTTATGAATGATCGAATAATTGAATTTGAACCATTAATTGAAGGCGTTTTAATTAAAAGATATAAAAGGTTTCTTGCAGATATTAAGCTTGATAATGGAGATGTTGTTACCGCCCATTGTGCTAATACAGGGCCAATGAAGGGACTTTTAAATGAAGGAGCTAAAGTTCGTATTAGCTTTTCTTCATCTACTAAAAGAAAGCTATCTTGGACCTGGGAACAAGTAAAAGTATCAGGAAGTAATAATGAGGAGGTTTGGGTTGGAATAAATACTTTATTTGCGAACAAACTAATTAAAAAAGTTATTGAACAAAAATTACTAAAAGATAAGCTCGGAGATATTGCTGAAATTAAGTCTGAAGTGCCTTATGGGAAAGATAAAAAAAGCAGAATTGATTTTCTTTTAACTCCCGAATCTTCAAATCCTGATAATCGTAACATTTATGTTGAGGTTAAAAATACTACTTGGACAAATAATAATGTAGCTCTTTTCCCTGATACAGAGACGAAAAGAGGACAAAAACATTTAATAGAATTAAAGGGTTTAATTCCTGAAAGTAAAAGTGTTTTAGTCCCTTGTATTACAAGAAAAGATGTAGATTATTTTGCTCCCGGAGATGAGGCAGATCCATTGTATGGAAAGCTTTTTAGAGAATCAACTAATGCAGGAATGCTTTTAATTCCATGTTGTTTTGAATTCCATCAAGACCATATAACTTGGAAAGGATTTAGACCCTTGAAATTAAATTAATATTCTGGTGATTTTGATTTAAAAGTAAAAAATCTTCAATTTAACAAAAATTATTTAATGCGCAACTATTAAATTGGTATAAACGACTACTAGACATGCATTAGTTTTCTGAGCAAAATTATATATGAAAGGAAACAGTATTCCTGTTTTTTTGCAGACTAAATTTTTTATTTATGACCACTGCTTTGCAAACGCCTAAAAGGCGATCTAGGTCCAAATTACAAGACGCAAGTCTTATTAATGGTCCTATTCTACTTTTAAGAAGTATTCGTGGATTCAGTTCAAACCGCTCAATGATGTGGCTTGCAACCGTCCCACTAGCTTTGTTTGGTTTAGGTATCTTTAATCTTTCAGCTCACGCAGCTGATTTACCTGAGTTGAATGCAGCTTTTCTTGCTAACAATTTATGGCTTTTGATCGCTACTATTTTAGTGATCTTCATGAACGCCGGTTTCGCTATGGTTGAAGCGGGTATGTGTCGGTCTAAAAACGCCGTCAACATTCTTGCTAAAAACCTTTTCGTATTTGCTTTAGCTGTAACCTCTTA
>QCVY01000038.1 GCA_003208695.1 Prochlorococcus sp. AG-686-P16
AATCCTTACTAGTAAACCCTAATAGCTGGATAAATAAGTGTTGTGAATTAGAAGCAACAATGCAAAGAGTTGGAATTTTGAAACTTGCAAATAGAAGACTTGATACTCTTTCTGGAGGACAACAACAAAGGGCTCTTTTAGCAAAAACTTTAATGTCTCCAGCAAGAATTCTTTTATTGGACGAACCATGCGCTTCTTTAGATCCACCTGCTAAAGACGATTTCTTGAAGATTGTTCGTCAACTTGCAGATGTAGGCCTCTCATTAATTGTAAGTAGTCATGATTGGGGTTCTTCCCTTAATAGTTACGATCAGGTAGTTGTCCTAGATAAAACTGTTTTAGCTTCAGGTACTCCAGATTCAATAAAATCTAAATTGGATGATATTAATATAAGCTCAATAAATGACAAGAATTATTAATGAATAAAAATATGTTTAAATTCAACTCTGAGCTTGATAGCAGTTTTGGCATAGTCCGAAATATTCAAGTGTATGAAATAAAAGTTGAAATTTTTTTGTGTTTTTCTTTGGACTATGAATATCTGTTACCGGACAACCTTCCATTTTGGAGGTTTCTCCACATTGAACACATGTTAGATGGTGAATATCTCTATCAACAGGAGTGTACAGTACTTCACCTGTTGGAAGATGTCTAGATCGAATTAATCCATGTTTTATAAGAATTTGAAGATTTCTATAAACTGTTGTCAAACCCATAGATTTGCCATCGATAATCAATTGCCTATGCAATTCTTGACCACTCAATTCATCATCACATTTTTTAAGTTCTTCAAGAAGTTGCTCTTGTCGTTTGGTAATGTCAGGCTTGGTTACCATTATTTTCGAGATCTTTTAAGGTCCTGTTTTTTTGATCATAACGAATCATACGATTAATGTCTTTTTTAAACAACTGGTGGTTAATTCCTTTAATAATTACTATTTTCTCTGGAATCTTATGCCCAGCTATGGGAACGGTATTGATAACTCATAGACGACTATTACAAGTAAATTTAATTTCTCATTGTGTTTTACCAGGACTAGCTCTAGCTCTAGCTCTAGGTATTCATCCCTCAATTGGTGGAGTCATAAGTGGTCTTGTTGGTTCAATTATTGCAGAGAGTTTAACTAATAAAAAAAGTGAAAATTATGAAGCAGTTATGAACACAATTCTCTCTGGCATGCTTGGTTTTGGGGTTTTACTAATTCCACTTCTTGGGATAAGAATTGATTTAGATGCTGTATTATTTGGGGATTTATTAACAGCAAACCTTGGCGATTTGTTAAGAACAATCATTGCTTTTCTGGCATTCATTTTATTAGTAACGTTCGGATATGAAAAAGTTGTATATGTCGGATTAGATCCAGAGGGCGCCTCAGCTAGTGGAATAAATGTGTCTTTGTTAAACCTAGCTCTAAGTTTCACGACGGCACTAGTTATCGTTAGTTCAATGTCAGCTGTTGGAGTAATTTTAGTAATTGCATTACTCTCAACACCTACTTTATTAGGACTTGATAAAGCACAAAGTCTTAGGATTGCAATGATGAGATCTTCATTCTTTGGACTTTGTATTTCTCTATTGGGTTTTATTCTTTCAATTGTTTTAAACTTATCTCCTGGTCCTGCAATAAGTGTTATTTGCGTTGCTTCGTTAATAATTCCAAAAATTGGAAATAAATTTTAAAACTTTTTTCAAAGTTTAAATGTCCAATCAGAATTAAGGACCTCCGCTTCTGGATTGTTTCTTAAAGCCACTTCAATAGCATCTTTCTTATTGTTGGCTATAACAACCTCATCAAACTCTTTGCCGTCTTTTCTTAAACTTACTTTGAAGCGCATTGAAATATTAAAAAGTCATTTCTATCTTAAATATTATTAGAAAGAAAATAAATACTTTATTGAAAAAAATGTAATTTATTAATTGAATTTTATTTAATTATTTTGAAGCTTTTCTACTACACTTTCTTTCTCAATTTTTGCGACATCTTGAAGTCCGTTAGCATCAAACCAAGGAGCACTTTCCCAATCAAATCCTTCTCCAAAGGTATTATCGGGTGCAGCTACATACCAATGACATGATGTATCAGGAACATCTACTGCACACTTTGACCAATCAGCCTCCCATTGAGGAACTTGAACCCACATAACAGATGCTAGAAAAAAAGAAATTATAAAATTCATAATTTTTTGACTAGCAAAATTTAGAGAGATTTTTTTCACATTCTTTTTTTCTTTTCCTCCAGTATTCTTCTACTATTTGATAATTATGTTTTGCTTTAAAGTCTTCTAGATTATTTTCTTTATTTATAAAAAATGTGTTTTTTCTTTTCATAAAGTCCTCCAATCATTGAGAAGTTTATAAGACAGATTTATTATTTTGGAAAGTGAATTTATACTCAAATAATTTCTTTTTAAGCTTAGTTATTTTTTTAAGTATTCAGAATTCAAGTTTAAAAAATAGGGAATTTCAAATATAGTTATTAAATCTGAATAATAAAAAAATTAAATTATTATTTGCTTCGTTTTAGGAATATATTTATCAGGATTCTCGTCAATGTATCTATGTGAATATTTTACAATTCCACCAATAATTGAAAAAAGGATAATTGTAGTAAAAATTTAAATTAATTTCTTGTACCTTTTTTTCATTTGAAAATATCATGTACCAATCCAAGTATTCTGGTTTTATTTTTTAATAAATAAAAATAGGGATTAATACCGTAGCTTTTTTAATACTAATAAGTTTAAATAAATTTAATCAGAAACTCCTCACACGCATTTTTCTGATCGTAATAAGTACTCGAACAATAGTTTGAGTACTTTTTGTTTTTTTGCTTTGTGACAGTTAATATACTTGCCCAATAAGTATTTACTCTCTCAAGAAATCATGTGAAATTTAGATTGTGTGTAGGAGAGGTTTTACTAAATCAGTGGAAACAAGGAAACACTTGATTTGTTAGAACCAATTTAGGCCCCTTCTAGGGGTCTTTTTTATTTGCTGTAAAGATTATATTTATTTAATAATTTGCTGAAATTTTCAACTCTTTCATTTTTCTCATTTAAAGGTCTTGAAATATCAAGTACTGCAGCACAACATAATTGCCAGCAAGATCTTTCCTTAAGTTTTAATTTATTGCATATATCCTTTGGAGCCATTGTTAATGTATTTATTTCAGAAATATGTTGAATGGTTTCCCATAATTCTCCTTCTAGAAAGTCAAGTTCAATACTAGATAATAATTCTGTGGCAATATAATCTTTTATTAGTTCAGTTAATTCCAAAATATTTAGATTTATTTAAACTTAATTCTAAATCTTAGAAGTTTTTAGTTCTACTATAAGATATAAATTTTACTAAATATTATTCCACCAAATTTTTATTTTTGTTGGTTAGATTAAGTAAAGTTCATGGATGTTTTAATGAAAATCGTTTTTATAAGTTTTTTTATATTAATAGGATTTATATTTCCCTCAGCTTCATTTGCTTCTCACATTGAATTGAGTGATTGTGTTGAAATAGCGCATTGTGTCAGAGAAGAATGGGAAGTCGACTCAATCGAACAACCTTTTAAGGAAATTAAAGAAATTATCGAGAATACCCCAAGATCAGTAATAGTTGAACTTGACGGAGACTATCTTCATGCTGAAGTAACAAGTAAATGGATGAAATACGTTGATGATTTAGAAGTATCTTATGTTCCTGAATCTCGTAAATTACTTGTTAGGTCTGAATCTAGAGTCGGTGAAGGTGATCTAGGTGTGAATCAAAAGAGGGTTGATTTATTAAAATCGAAGTTGTTTTAAATTTATTTAGATCGATAGTTTTTCAAATATATTTATAGATAATAAATTAATATCTTTAATTTTAATTGATTTTAAAAATGTAATATTTATAATCTCCTTTAACCAAAGCATTATTATTAACAGGTGTTATTAAAGAATTCAAATGATAATAAATCTAATTTTATTATTTATTTTTGGAGCCATTGTTTTTTGGTTCTACAAGAACATAAGGAAACGAGGTTTTCTATGGATAGCTAAGGGATTATTGCAAATTGGAATACTAATATTATTTATTGGTAGCTTTTTTAAATTGTTTCTTACTTTACCCTCTAACTTATATATAAAGTTGCTATTTTGTCTTACATACGTATGGTGCACTGTAGGTATAAATGTTAATTTCATGATTCCTTTAATCGATTTAATTGATAAAAAAATTGATAAATATAAATAAATTAAAAATTATTTTAAATTTTTTATTTAATAAAAGTAATTTTTCTTTATTAGCAAAATGACAAAAGACAGTAGATTAAGTCTATGAAAAAATATTTTCTTAATTTTTAAGTATTTTTAAGCATAAAAAAGATACTAAAATCTATTCTATTCAAGAGTTTAATCAACTTAGACAAAGAGAAAAAAAATTTAATTAGCTAGAAAATCTCGAGCATACATTTCAGATTTAAACAAAAGGCAAAAATCATGGGTTGAAAAAAATAATAGAAGGTGCAGAAAAGTATCCTAAAAAAATTTCTTATATATGGATTTATAAGAACAAGAATCTTATTCATTCTTGTTTTTATCGGACAATCTTTTTCGGGTATATCTAGTTTTAAATGCTAAATGAGTAATTATAAATATTCCAAGTAAAAGAATAATTATTCCTATGAAGTATTTCATATAATCGTATTATTAAAAATTGAAAATTATTTTTGTAAAGTTTATTGGTTATGCCAATTTATTTTAATATCAAGCGATTCAGAAAGATTTCTAGTGACAGGACAATCTTCAGAAGCATTTTTTATAAAATCAATTTTTTCTTTTGATAAGTCATCAGGAATATAAATATCTATTTTTAGTTGTGCTATTTTCCTTTCTTTATTCTTAGTCATTATTTTCTCAATATCTAAATAAATATTTTTTAATTCCCAACCATTTGATCTCGCTTTGATAGACATTATCGTTAGAAGGCAAGAGCCTAGAGAGGTTGCGAGTAAATCAGTTGGTGAGAAGTTTTCACCTTTCCCGCAATGATCTATAGGTGCATCAGTTGTGATTAGATTCCCAGATTGGAGATGTTTGGCTTCGCATTTTAAGTCCCCTAAATAAGAACATGTTATTTTACTCATTTAAAAACTATAAATTAGAACTATTGTTTTTAACTTCAGGATATGAAGTCATTATTGCATCAGCTAAATCTCTCAACATATCAGCTATGTATTGTGGTGGGCATTCAAGTTCATTGATATAAGAAACACATCTCTTAGAAAGGTCGGTATAGGCAGGAAGAATGATATTATCGATTTGAAGATTTGTTGGTTCCCATCTATTAATATTTTTTTTATCCATAAACATTTTTATATATGTTAAGTGAGTTATTTTAAAAAGATATAAGTAGTTGAGCATATGCTAATTTAATTATTTTTCAGATCCATATTCTTCGAAACAATATTCAATCAATTTCAACGACTCATTTATAGTTCTCTTACTTTTGTTTTCTAGATCAAAACATTCATACAAGATTTCAGCTGATTTTTTTAATTTATTTTTTTCTTCATTTTTTAAATCACTAGTAATAACAAAATCACGATATGTTTTTAAACTAAAAAGGAAGACTATAGATAAAAAAATTACAGCGAGGGTTACCCTTAAATTTTTCATGTATTTATTGTTTTTATCTGATCTTTTTGATTAATTAATAAGCTCTATTGAATTATTTTATATGTTAA
Organism: Prochlorococcus sp. AG-686-P16; assembly: GCA_003208695.1. Lineage (GTDB taxonomy): Bacteria > Cyanobacteriota > Cyanobacteriia > PCC-6307 > Cyanobiaceae > Prochlorococcus_A. The sequence continues at coordinate 5,724 of QCVY01000038.1, forward strand.
TCATAAACAATGTTCTTGAGTCCTAAATAATTATATTTGTAGTAGCAGCAATAGTAATAGCAGCAATTGAGACAAATATATATGGAACTACTTTTATAGGTATATAAATTCTTTTCTTTGACATGATGTTATTTTCTTTTAAATATAATCATTATTCAATATATTCTTAAGTCTCCAAATATACTAAAACTTAATTTTGAAAAACATTTATTTATTTAAATTTTCATCAAATAAAGAATCTCCAGATCCTGCCTTGAATCAGATATTTTCCTTTTCAAAAAACTTAATTCTTCTTGATTCATTTTTGATTCTTTGATCATCATTTCTGCTTGATCAATAGCATGCTCAATATTTGTTATCTTAATGTCTCTTATTGTTGGATTCTCCTTGCAGGTTTTTATAGTTTGTGAATCAAGCATAATTCATTTTAATAATTACTTTTAAAATTCTGTTAATTAGTAAAAAAATTTCTAATCGCAAAACTCATCAAAATTAATTAATATAAGTTTAAGAACTTTAATCTTAACTAACCTTCTCTTCATTTGATCGAGTGGGTTTTTTTTTATGGTGTAATATGTCCCTAGCGTAAATTTAAAATTTGGAAGAATCAAAGCAAATTCCTGAGGAAAATTCAATTGAATCATCTTCTGAGATAAAGAAAGAAAGCAAGAAAGAGGAGAATGTTAAAGCATTTACTGAATTTCTTGAAGAAGCAAGTAATCAAAACATTAAAGAGGAAAAAGCAAACTCTTATGTAAAAGAAAAAAAACCAGAATTTAAAGATAATTCTCTTTTTAAAAGAATTCTCAATGATGGATTTGATGGAATCTCATCAAATCCTAACTACAAAATGTTGGCTCTATTAATAATTCTTTTGATTAATTTGTCTTTATTTTTTGTTATTGGAAATGTAGGTAAAGCTTTCTTGAGAAATGCAGGAATAATGTAATAGCTTAAATATATCTGTTTAAAGTTTAAACTTTACATTATTGAGTTTAAAAATGATCCGTGATAATTTAATTTAAATTTTATTTTATCAATATTGAAAAATAAAGAACCCGAAAATCCTGTCGTTTATCTTTCTAATTTAATTAAAAAGCTAGATGTAAAAAACAGAAATGGTATAGTTGCTTTAGCTATTGTTAATTTACTAGTTATTCTTTTATTTAAATTTTATCTGAAAGGATCTGGTTTATTATCTTAAATTTTGTTGAGATGATTACTCAGCGTTTTCAAATTGTTTAGCTAACCTGAAAGCCTTTTTGATAATGAGAAACCCTCCATACGCTCCAGCTAGTAAAGGTAAAACAATTAAAGGATTTGGTGAATAATCTGAATAATTCTTTACACCATCAACATATTCATATCCTGAACATTTTAGGTAAAGGAAAGTAAAAAATGTAATACTCCATCCAATAATTGATAAGACCCCACCTTTTTTATCTCCCTCGTAAAATCTATCTAAACCTAAACCCCAACCTCCAATTAAGAATATTCCTCTTATAACAGAATTTTTTTCTTTATTTTTTAGCATAATTTTTAAAATGTTCATATTGAACATAACTGATTTATTTGTATCTCGCGACATTACTTTAAGTAAATCTACTTAATCTAACTAGATTTCTATTATTTAATTATTTACTTAAAATTTAAAAACTTAATTTAGTAAAGATATTGTTGGTCTTACATAAATAAAAATAGATCCATATAAATCTTTCATTATCCTTATTTCTTCATCTAAATAGATTACTGATACTTCACATGAAGGAATTTCTTTATTCCAAGGTAATTTTCCCCACACTTCTTTAACTGGATACCACCTTTCCATTAATAGGGTACTAAACAATGGAATCTTATTAAGTCCATCAACTTTGGAGACTTTGGTTTTCTTCAAATTCATTTTAAGTACCTTATCTTCCAAAATTAAATCATCAGCAAGCGTTATTACTCTTCCTCCAAAAGTCGGAAGAAGCTTAAACCAACCAAGAATTGGAATTGTTGTAAGCCCAAATATTGTGGTATCAAATGTTGATAAAAATTCTTTTTTATCAAAATCAATATTTTGAGCAATTCTTCCAATGGTAGAAAGACCAAATGATCCAACTTGTAATTGATGTAGTTTAAAAAAAAGATTACTTTTAAATTCATCATTTAACGCTTTTTCTATAGCTAAAAAGAACGGTGAACTTCTAAATAATTCAACTGTTGAAAAAATTAATTCCCACTCTCCAGATAATTTTTCTTCAGAAACTTCCATATTAAAATTTTCAAGACTCTTTATAAGTTTTTCCATCTCTTTCAATTTTTCTTGATACATAGGTGCAATTAATTTGTTCAGTCTTTGCCCCCTGTCAGTAATAGCTGCTATTTGATATATCTTCTTTTTTATCTCCTCAATATCAGTCATAATTAAATTTTTACAAACTCTATATTAATTTATTTTATGAGTATTGGTACTACTTAAATGTTTTTTTATTGGTTGGATAATAATTTGTTTAATATTCTCCCCATCTTTTGCCAATTTCAAAACCCCATTTGGAAGTTAAGCAAATTACTTCTTCATGATTTTTACAATCCGACAACTCTTTCTTTTTTACAGGATTATTTTTAATTAATTCTGATATCTTATTTAATTGCTCTATTTTTTTTAGGAAATTTACTAAATCTTTTTCAGCCATTTTGATATTAAGAAGTATATTTCTGGTCGTAAGTGAAAATATAATATAAGATCCAGCCAACTCCACCAATTAAAATTGCAACCATTATATTTACTGACCAAACTATTTCTATCATTTTGCTTTTATTTATAGGAATATATTAACTAAATTTCTAATTAAACTTGTAATCGAATTTAGCAAAGATCTAGGTATTGTTTAAACATATATATATCTGTACTATATTTGTTTTAAAGTACACATCTTAAAACATGGGAGAAGCTAAAAGAAGAGAAGAATTAGGATTGCCGCCAAGAGAGAAGAAAGTAGCAAAAAAGGACTCTAAAAGTAATTTAAACCAAATCTTGAATAAATATCCTTTTGCTCCATACATCTTGGGAATTTCTCTCCTTACGATTTTAATAATCGATCTAGTTAATTACTATAAATAGTTTTATTTAAAAAATTTTCATATCTTAATTTTTAATTCATAAATCTGAATTCTTTTATTCCTCATTTATGAAAATATTTTTCCATAATTAATAGAATACTTCATTAAAAAACTAGAATCGCCAATGTTTGATAATATCGGTATCGCCTTAGTCCAAGCAATAGGATTTTTTGGTGTTTTTGGATATTTTGTTTATCAGCTTTTATCAGATGGTAAAAAACCAATACAGAATCAATCTAAATCTCCTGTTAAAAAAGTAGATCAGAAAAAAGATTTAAAGGATAGACCTAAGAATCAAGGATTATTTGGTAGAAAAAAAGAACTGATAACGGAGGAACTGAAACCAAAGAAAAAGGGATTATTTGGTAAAAAAGTTGAACCAGTAAAAGTTGTAGAAGAACCTAAAAAGAAAGGTTGGTTTAGGTAAATAATTTAAGGGAATTTAAAAAGGATTTTGATATCTTTTATACAAAAAAATTTTTAATTCTATTTTTATAATACTGTCTATATATTTAGTTTAATGAACCATAGAGAAATTACCAAAAGATATAGTGATTTAATTAATAGAGCAGAACAAGCTAATGGTAGAAAAGAAATTGTTGGTTTACTTAAAAAAGC
>QCVY01000039.1 GCA_003208695.1 Prochlorococcus sp. AG-686-P16
ATTGTTGTGACAAGTACTAAACAAGAATCTGTACATCAATATTCTCAATATCACTCTTTTTCACCTGAAAAATCAAAAGTTATTGCTCCGGGAGTTGATCATACCAAATTTCATCATATTCATTCAACAACTGAGACCTCTGAAATCGATAATATGATGCTTCCTTTTTTGAAAGACTTAAGAAAGCCTCCTATTTTGGCTATTTCTAGAGCAGTAAGAAGAAAAAATATTCCTGCTTTAGTTGAATCCTATGGGCGATCAGAAAAATTAAAAAGAAAATCCAATTTGATTTTAGTTTTAGGTTGTAGAGAGAATACATTTAAACTCGATTCTCAACAAAGAGATGTCTTTCAAAAGATTTTTGAAATGATAGATAAATATAATTTATATGGAAAAGTAGCTTATCCAAAAAAACATTCTCCAGCAAATATTCCTTCTTTATACAGATGGGCAGCTAGTAGGGGAGGTATTTTTGTCAATCCTGCATTAACAGAACCTTTTGGCTTAACTTTACTAGAAGCTTCTTCATGCGGCTTACCGATTATTGCTACAGATGATGGAGGACCTAAAGAAATTCAGGCAAAATGTGAAAATGGCATATTAGTGGATGTAACTGATACTAATCAGTTGAAAATCGCTCTTGAAAAAGGTATTTCAAATAGTTCTCAATGGAAGTTATGGAGTAGAAATGGAATTGAAGGAGTTCATAGACATTTTAGTTGGAAAACTCACGTTAGAAATTATTTATCAATCTTGAAAGGTCACTATCAAAAATCTACTATAGTTTCATCATCTGGAATTAAAGAAAGTTGTTTGAAAGGCAGTTCTTCACTTATAAAACCCCATTGATCAAAAATTTGTGGATCAGAATGAATGATTAATTGATTTTTTTGAGTTTTTTTTAGTTTAAAACCTTTTTCAGATAATTTTTTTATTAACTTAGCTGTTTCTTCAAATCGAGAAGCCATTGCATCAAGACTGACACAGTCACTTGTTAAGCCATCATCTTTCCAAGTAAAGAAGCTCATACTTAATAATTCAAAGATTTATTTTTAAAACTATACCTAAAACAACGAGTAATATGTTTATTTTCCAGAAATTTTCTACTATTTTTTGTTCTTTGATACCTTTAAGTTCAAAATGATGATGAATTGGTGTCATTAAAAAGACTCTTTTCCCATTCTTAAATAATTTTTTGGTAATTTTAAAAAAACCTACTTGAATTACTACTGAGAGAGTTTCAATAATAAATATTCCTGAGATAATAAATAACGTAAAAAAACTATTAGTTAATATCGAAATAGATCCCAATGTTGCACCAATTGTTAATGATCCGGTATCTCCCATAAATATCTTTGCAGGAAATTCGTTGTATTTTAGGAAACCTATACATAAACCTGACATTGCATAAGAAATAAGACCATAAATTATTAATTCTTTTTGACTTTTAATAAATATTTCTGTACCAAGTCCAAAAAATACTATTGAGCTACATCCAGAGGCTAATCCGTCCAAGCCGTCAGTTAAATTTACTGCATTACTTAAACCTACCAAGGCTAAAAAACAGATAGGAAAAATCAATATTTTTGTATCTACACTCCAATTATTAGAGATAGCGATCAGAGGATTAACATAATTGTTTTGACTTGCTAGTATGATAAAAATAATAGAAATTAAAGCTTGTAATATAATTTTTTCATTAGACCTTAATCCAGTATTTTTTTTATTTATAATACCTAAATAATCGTCTAAAAATCCTATAACAAAGAAACTCATAGTACAAAAAAATAACAGAGATATCCCAACAGAATCAAAGCTATTAACTATTAAAAGGAGTAATAGAAATGGCAAAATAATAAATATTCCACCCATCGTAGGAGTATTATTTTTTTTTAAATGAAGTGATGGACCTTCACTTCTTATATTTTGTATTAAATTTAATTGTTTTATTATTTTTAAACCGTACTTTGTTACTACTAAAGAAATTAAACTAGTTATCAGAAAAATATTAATTATTAGTAAACTATTAAAAATGTAAGAATTTACTATTAAAGAAATTAAAATTAAAAAGAATAATGATGTAAAAGTTAGTGATTTATTCTTCCCAATCATCATTTGAAGAATCTTCTTCTGTTTTATAATCTTCTTTTTCTCCCATTAAAGCTGAAAGTTCTTCTTCTTCAATTGTGCTTATCTCTTGAGAATCTCCATCTTTTTCGTTTACAAGCCTGCCTGTTTCTTCTAGCCAAGATAGTAAATCAGGTTCTTCTCTTAATGGTAATACAGGGGCAGGATCTTCTCTGTGATAGCAAGTCAAGGCTGGGTTTACTTCAGCAATTTCATTTAATCTAATTTTGAGCTTATTAGAATCCATTTAAAAAAATCTTCATTTATATACCATAATACATAAACATGCACTTGAAAAATTTTGTTTGGTAAAGAAAATTTAAAATATTTTTTAATTTGGCCAATTTCAGTTTTGATAGCTATTTTTTTTAAATACTATGGCTTTTTAAAGCCAGATGTTTTATTAATTAATAATTATCTTGTCCTACTACTAGTTTTTGGACCAGCACTTGTAGTTACAATAATATTAGTTTTTGATAAAATTCTGAAAGCTGAAAATAACTAAGATTTCAGAATTTTTCACTAGAGGTAAATTTTAATGCAGCAGGTAAAAAAAGTCGTTCTTGCCTATTCTGGAGGGGTTGATACTAGTATTTGTATTCCATACTTAAAAAATGAATATGGGATCTCAGAAGTTATAACTTTTGTAGCTGATCTTGGACAAGGAGATGATTTAGAGAGTGTTAGACAAAAAGCCTTAAACTCAGGTGCGACAAAATCTGTGATTGGTAATTTAGTAAATAGTTTTGTAGAAAAGTATGCTTTTCCCGCCATTAGAGCGAATGCACTTTATGGAGAAAAGTATCCTCTATCAACTGCCTTGGCAAGACCTTTGATAGCTGAAAATCTTGTAAATTTGGCAAGAGAATTAAATGCTAACGCAGTAGCTCACGGTTGTACAGGAAAAGGCAATGATCAAGTAAGGTTTGATTTGGCTATTCATGCTTTAGGACCTGATTTACAGATAATTACACCTGCTAGAGAATGGAAGATGAGTAGAGAAGAAGCTATCTTGTATGGAGAAAAATTTGGAATTCCTGCTCCTGTTTCTAAGAATTCACCTTATTCGATTGACGTAAACCTTCTTGGTCGTAGTATTGAAGCTGGTTTATTGGAAGATCCAATGCAAGAACCAAATGATGATGTTTTTGCTATGACTTCATCTATTAATGAAGCCCCAAATTCTCCAAAAGATATAGAAATTGTATTTCAAAATGGATTTCCTATTGCAATAGGAAATGAATTTTTAAGCCCTCTAGAGATTATTCAAAAGGCTAATTCTTTGGCAGGAGAACACGGCTTTGGAAGAATAGATATGATCGAAGATAGAGTTGTTGGTATTAAAAGTAGAGAAATCTATGAGGCGCCTGGCCTGTTACTTCTAATAAAAGCTCATAAAGAATTAGAAAGTATAACATTAAATCCAGATGTATTAGATTTTAAAAATTTAGTAGAAAAAAAATGGGGTCAATTAGTTTATCAGGGATTTTGGTTTGGTCCTCTTAAGCAAGCATTGGATGGTTTTATTGATTCCACTCAAGCGTCTGTCAATGGTAAGGTGAAAATTAGATTACATAAGGGCAATGCAATAATAATTGGTCGTTCTTCTGAACAAAACTCTCTCTACAGGAAAGATTTGGCAACTTATAGTAAAGATGATATTTTTAATCACAAACAAGCAGAGGGATTTATTTATATGTGGGGGATGTCTAATAAAATATGGGCAGAATTAAATTCAAAAAATGAATAATTAAATTCTATTGAGGATCTTTAGCTTTTGGAGATGGAGATTCAGAAGTTGCTGTCTTTTTATCGTTAGTTTCGTCTTGTTTAGATTCTGCATTATTTGTTGAATCATTATTCTCAACTTCTTTTTTTTCTGATTGGTTGGATCCCTTACTAGAAGATCTTGGAGTTGGTAAAGGTCCTTCTTGTTTTACTGTCAAATATCTAATAACATCTTCGCTTAAACGCATTGCTTTTTCTATTTTGAAAATATGTTGGCCATCACCTTGATGACTTAATTGAACATAAATCCCTTCTCTATGTTTTGCTATTTGATAAGCTAATCTTCTTTTGCCTCTCATTTGACTATCAAGGATTTTACCCCCTAAGTCCTCAAGAAGCTTGTTATATTTATCTATATGATTAATTACTTCGTCCTCCGCTATATCAGGACGAAGGATATACATTGTTTCGTAATAAATTTGATCAGTCATAATTTCAGACAAGGTCTTTGGCTCAGAATTTGCTTAATGAGCGTCTGTTCATATCTTACGATACATTATCAAGGTCAAATTATTTATAAATAATATTTATTTGATTAAAGATATTTTTTTAATGCATCATGCATAATCTCAAAAGGTACTTCTAATCCGTTTGTCCAAAATGATAATGATTTTGCTCCTTGAGCAATTAGCATTTTTGTACCATCTATAGTCATACATCCTTTTTTATCGCAAAATTTCAAGAAAGGAGTAGGGGAAGGATTGTAAATTAGGTCATAAACAATTGTCTTTGAGTTTATAGAATTCCAATAACTTTTACCAAATGGTATTACATCATCATTTATGGTATTGCTCATTCCTACCGGAGTTGTATTGATGATTAAATCAGTTTCTTGAATTAAATTTTTAATTTCGTTATTAGTATTCAGCAAACCTTCTATTTCGATGTCATCTTTAAAATTGGTAATTAATTCATTTAAAGAATTTTTATTTCGTGAAATGATTGTAATTTTTGATAATTTTAATTCTATTAGACCTTGGATTACTGATCTGGCTGCTCCTCCAGAGCCTAAAATTAATGAATTCTTTTTTACTAAATTAATGTTTTTTAAAGGATAGATAAATCCATCAATATCGGTATTTGTTCCAATCCAATCTTTATTGTCGTTCAATTTAAGGGTATTAATAGCCTTTACTTTTTTTGCAACTGGAGATATTTCACTACAAATATCAAATACTTTTTGTTTAAAAGGAATTGTAATGTTCAGCCCCTTACAATTCATTTTTTTTAAAGAATTAACAACTATTTCTAAGTCTTCATTTTTACAAGGGATAGCAATATAAATTAAATCGAGGCCTAAATATTGAATAGCTGCATTTTGCATAATTGGAGACAAAGAATGACTTACTGGATTTCCAATTAAAGCAAGAAATGATGTTTTACTAGTAATCATTATTAAAGAGAAATTTTGTAGAAAAATTGTGATTTGTTCGGGAACCACACCTCGTTTCAGAGTAACAATAATGTCGTCAATGACCGATTATGGAGAATATTAAATAGAGTGTCTACCCATGGGGAAGGTTGTTGGAATCGATTTAGGGACAACAAATAGTTGTGTTGCAGTTATGGAAGGTGGTAAGCCCACTGTAATAGCAAATGCAGAGGGTTTCAGAACGACACCGTCTGTAGTTGCATACACAAAGAATCAAGATCAGCTGGTTGGGCAGATAGCCAAGCGGCAAGCTGTTATGAATCCTGAAAATACTTTTTACTCTGCCAAGCGTTTCGTTGGTCGAAGAGTTGATGAAGTTAACGAGGAATCGAAAGATGTTAGTTATGGTATTGAAAAGGCTGGTTCGAATGTAAAATTAAAATGTCCAATTTTAGATAAACAATTTTCTCCTGAAGAAGTAAGTGCCCAGGTTTTAAGAAAACTTTCTGAAGATGCAGGAAAATATTTAGGAGAAAATATCACTCAAGCTGTTATAACTGTTCCAGCTTATTTTAATGATTCTCAAAGACAGGCTACAAAAGATGCAGGTAAGATAGCGGGACTTGAAGTTTTAAGGATAATAAATGAGCCTACAGCGGCTGCTTTAGCTTATGGTCTAGATAAAAAAAGTAACGAGAGAATACTAGTTTTTGATTTAGGCGGTGGAACTTTTGATGTTTCAGTTTTAGAAGTTGGAGATGGCGTTTTCGAAGTCCTATCAACTTCTGGGGATACTCATCTAGGAGGTGATGATTTTGATAGATGTATTGTCGATCATCTGGCAAGCATCTTTAAAAGTAATGAAGGTATTGATTTAAAGAAGGACAAACAAGCTTTGCAACGTCTTACAGAAGCGGCTGAAAAGGCAAAAATTGAACTTTCAAATGCCACTCAAAGCGAAATTAATTTACCTTTCATAACTGCTACTCCAGAAGGTCCAAAACATCTTAATTTAAATCTTACTAGAGCTAATTTTGAAGAGCTTGCTTCTAAATTAATTGATAGATGTAGAGTTCCTGTAGAACAAGCTCTTAAGGATGCCAAGCTATCTACAGGAGAGATTGATGAAATAGTTATGGTCGGTGGTTCAACTAGAATGCCTGCTGTTCAAGAATTAGTTAAGAGAGTTACTGGTAAAGATCCTAATCAAACTGTAAATCCAGATGAGGTTGTAGCTGTGGGTGCGGCTATTCAAGGAGGAGTTTTAGCGGGTGAAGTTAAAGATATATTGTTGCTAGATGTTACCCCGTTATCTCTTGGTGTAGAGACATTGGGAGGAGTAATGACAAAAATGATTACTCGAAACACAACAGTACCAACAAAAAAATCTGAGACATATTCAACTGCTGTTGATGGTCAAACTAATGTCGAGATTCATGTTTTGCAGGGTGAGAGAGAAATGGCTTCTGATAATAAAAGTTTAGGAACCTTTAGGCTTGATGGTATCCCCTCTGCTCCAAGAGGTGTTCCGCAAATAGAAGTAACATTTGATATTGATGCAAATGGAATTTTAAGTGTTACCGCGAAAGATAAAGGAAGCGGTAAGGAACAATCAATCTCCATAACAGGTGCCTCAACTCTTTCAGATAATGAGGTTGATAAAATGGTTAAAGATGCAGAATCAAACGCTTCTGTTGATAAAGAAAAAAGAGAGAAAATTGATTTAAAGAATCAAGCTGAAACTCTTGTTTATCAAACAGAAAAACAGTTGGGAGAACTTGGCGATAAGGTTGATGCTTCCGCTAAAACTAAGGTAGAAGAAAAAAGTAAAGCATTAAAAGAAGCAACTTCAAAAGAAGATTATGAATCTATGAAGAAATTGTTAGAAGAACTTCAACAAGAACTTTATGCAATAGGTTCCTCTGTATATCAACAGCCAGGTGATCAGCCTCCAACTCCAGGTAGTCCAGATTCAAGTGAATCTAATGATAAAGGTAGTGATGATGATGTTATTGATGCAGATTTTACAGAGACTAAAGATTAAAGAAGATGATTTTCAATCTCAGTTGATATCCAATTAGAGCAAGCAGGAGCAAGCAATATTCCATTTTTATAAAAACCAGTACATAAAATTAATCCTTTTTCTAAACTTTTTAATATCGGTGATGGTTCACCTTCTGGGCGAGATCTTATACCAAACCATTTATTAGTAATATTATTTTGATTCAGCCACTGCGGTTTTTTTTCTAAGAAATCTGTAAGTTCTTCAAACATATTTTCTTTTGGTTCAATGTCATATTCGTCGGTAGATCCAATAATTAGCTTATTTCTAGTTGTTCGAAGAAAATTTTTACCATTGACGTTGAAATGTTTAGGAAGAGATAGTAGATTGGCTTCTTTTTCATTGATAGAAATTTCCATGGCCTGACCTAAAACAGGTTTTAATTTTATGCTATGACAATTCAAGTCAATTAATTTAATAGCATCAAGAGAGTTGCATAAAACAACTACATCACTTGCAATTTCAAGTTTATTTCTGCACGTAGAAATCCATTGATTATTTAATTTTTTTATTTTTACTATCTCTTCATTAATAAAATTAATCTTTTCATTTTTTAGAAAAATATTTAATGTTCTTAATAATGAAATAGGATCTATTCTACCGTCTTGATTAGAGATGATTCCTTTCAGATTATCTATGTTAAATATTTTGTTAATGTTTTGAATAATAGTGGAATCTCGTTCTAAAACCCTTAAATCACGCTTTGGATTAAGAGAAATAAACTTACTTAGTTTTTCAAATTTTTCTTGCTCTGTTGTTAGTTGGATTAATGGTTTTTCAATGTATAAAGTTTTATTGTATTTCTGAAGAAACTTTATCCATTTTGGCCATAACTCATTGCTTTTTTTTCTAAGTTCCCAACTTCTGCCTCTACTTTTTTGATACATATTACCTATTAGGAGACCTAATGCTGAACTGCTACCATTTTTACTTTTTTGTGGATCGGCAATAGTTATTTTAAACCCTTGTCTAGATAGCTCTAATGCGTTAAATTTTCCTATAATTCCTGATCCAACAATTAGTACATGAGAATTTTTAAAATTCTTCTTTAATCCTTTCATTGATATATTATAAGTAATTAATCAAAAGATTAAATAATTTAGATTTCTTTTTGGAAAAACCTTCAATCATTTTAAGAACTGTATGTCCTGATCGTCCTGGACTAGTTAGTCAATTAACTAGTTGGATATCTAATTATGGCGGCAATATAAAGCATTCAGATCATCATACAGATCAAGAGGCAGGATTGTTCTTGAGTAGAATTGAATGGGATAGAAATGATTTATCAATTAATAAATTTGAAATTTATGAGCAATTTGAAAAAATTTCAATAGATATAAATGGCAAATTTAATATTAATTATTCAGATGAGATACCAAATGTAGGAATTTTTGTAAGTAAGCAAAACCATTGTTTAATAGACTTGCTTTGGCGAGTAAGAAATGGGGAATTAAAAATGCATGTACCATTAATAATTTCTAATCATCCCGATCTCGAAAGTATTGCTAAGGATTTTAATGCTAAATTTTTTTATGTTGATACATCTAATTCTTCTAAGCTTTTTGTAGAAAAACAAATTTTAAATTTGTTAAAAGATTTTGATATTGAACTCGTTGTTTTAGCTAAATATATGCAAATTTTAAGTGATTCTTTTTTAAACAGTTTTTCTTCAATTATCAATATACATCATTCTTTTTTGCCTGCATTTAAAGGCGCACAACCTTATCATCGTGCATGGAAGAGAGG
>QCVY01000040.1 GCA_003208695.1 Prochlorococcus sp. AG-686-P16
CTATTAGCATACTCTTTTTTTATATTTATCTCACTATTCTTAGAAGAAATTATCAAAATCAATTTATTCCTTTCTGTTAATTCATCAAAAGAAATCTCAGAAAGTGAATTCTTAATATCTTCAATTGGATCATTAGTAATAATAAGGTTTCTTAAATTAATTGGTATTGCGGGTAAAGCTAATTCGGCAATTTCTTTTTCTTTTTGACTGATATCAAAGTTCACCGATGGTCGACTTAGACTATCTCGAAGCCCTTGTTGCCAAACAAAAAAAGTTACGATTATAGAAATAAAAGCTATAAATAGTTTTGTCTTAGAGATATTTTTATTCATGTACTTAATAATAAAATATAAAACTTAATTTAGTTTTCATTGAAATTTCTAATAATCATATACCTATTTTTATCACGCCATGAGATGATAAAAATACTATAATTTAAAATTTATATAATGAGCGTTAGATTAGTTCTAGTAAGGCATGGGCTTAGCAGTTTTAATGAAAAAGGCTTAGTTCAAGGTAGGACAGATGATTCATATTTAACCGACAAGGGGTACGAACAGGCACTTAAATCGGGAGAGGCTTTATCAGGGATTAATTTCGACAAGATATATTCTTCTCCACTTGTAAGAGCAGCAGAGACGGCAAAGACAATTCAGAAAAAGTTAAACGGAAAAAATAATATTATTTACGATAAAAATTTATTAGAGGTTGATCTTGGTTCGTGGTCTGGTTTAACTATTAATGAAATAAAAAACAAGTATCCAGAAGACTATCTTCTTTGGAAAAATGATCCTGAAAATTTGAATTTAGAGAGTATTCACAATTCAAAATATCAACCAATTAAAGAATTATATGAGCAAGCAAATGAATTTATTAAAAGTATATTAAAAATCTATTTAGAAAAAGAAGAGACAAACATTTTAATAATTGGTCATAATGCAATTCTAAGATGTTTAATTCTATTATTAATTGGAAGACCTAAAAAAGGTTTTAGAAAAATAAAGTTAGATAATGCCTCTTTTTCAATCCTTAATATTGTGAAGAAAAGAAATTCATACAAAACACAAATTGAATGTTTAAATCAAACTTCTCATCTAGATAAAAGAATTCCTGATCAGATTGGAGACTCAAGAATATTTTTAGTTAGGCATGGTGAAACCAACTGGAACAAAGAGGGTCGATTCCAAGGACAAATAAATATTCCTTTAAATACTAATGGGAAAGATCAGGCGGGAAAGGCCTCTAAATATTTAGAAGAAATTAACTTCAACAAAGCTTTTTCAAGTTCAATGGATCGACCATATGAAACAGCACAAATAATTCTTCAAAATGAGCCAGATTTAGAAATAACAAAGATTGAAAATTTTGTAGAAATAAGCCATGGATTATGGGAAGGTAAATTAGAAAATGAAATCAAGAAACAATGGCCAGAATTACTAAAAAATTGGCATGAAAAACCTGAAGAGGTATTAATGCCCGAGGGTGAGAGTATTAGAGAAGTATCTGAAAGATCTATTAAGGCTTGGGAAGAAATATGTTTAGATCAAAAGAATAAAGATATAACCTTGGTAGTAGCACATGATGCAGTCAATAAAACTCTTATTTGTAACTTGTTAGGAATTGATTTTTCCAATATCTGGATGATAAAGCAAGGTAATGGAGGTATAACTATTATTGATATCTTTAATGATCCTCAAAAAGATAATGTAATTAGTGCTCTGAATATTACGACACATCTTGGAGGGATATTGGACTCAACGGCATCAGGGGCTCTTTAAAATGGAGAAAAGCTTTTTTTTTGAAAATATAAACATTTTGATGGGCTCCAATTCGACAGTAATTAAAGATAATTTATTAATTATCGATGGAAAAATAGAAGCATTTGGTAATAAGGCTAAAGAGGAGGCGTTAAAGAAGAATATTAAAATTTCTAAATCTGGTAATAAAATATTGGCTCCTATGCTTGTCGATATTCACTCATTTTTAAAAGATCCCTTGACAGGGCTTGATGATAACCTTGAAACTTTAAAGCTTAGAGCAAAGAGATCAGGTTTTGGTACAATTGCGTTCCTTCCAAATAGTAGCAACTGGAGAGATAATCCTGAAAAAATACCCTTTCAGAAAAATAATGATTTTGATTTAAATATTTATTTTTGGGGAAGTTTTTCTTTGGAAGATGAAGGCAAAAATCTATCTCATCATGATGCACTTTTAAAATCAGGTTCGATAGGTCTTTCTACTAGCAACTTTTTTGATACGTCAATCATTTTTAAAGGTCTTTCTTTAGATGAAGTCAAGTCATCACCAATATTATTTTCTTTAACAAAAAAAAATTCCCTACAGAAAGGAATTATAAATAAGGGTATCAAATCACTACAATCAGGCTTTTACATTATTGAAAACAATAATGAGGTTTCAGAAGTTAAAAATATCTTAGGAATCAAGAATATTTTCCCAGATAAAAATATAGTAATTAAAAATATCTCAGATTCAAATTCTCTTAAAGAAATAGAAAAGCAGACCATTCCAATTTCAACAACAATAAGTTGGTGGAGCTTAATAGCAGATACAAATAATCTCGAGTTAGATGATCTTGGGTGGAAAGTAGATCCCCCTTTGGGCTCTCAGGAAAATAGAGAATTATTAATAAAAGGGTTAGAAAATGATTTAATTCAAGCAATTGCAGTGAACTCAAAGGCATTAAACGATGAAGATACATTTATCCCAATAAATGATAGACCGGTAGGGATAAGCTCTTTTGAATTAGTTTTACCATTATTGTGGGGAGAATTTATTCACAAAAGAGATTGGCCAATCCCAAAGCTTTGGAAATATTTAAGTTTTAATCCCTCTAAGCTATTAGGAATAATGCAAGAGAAATTATCTATAGGTAGTAAAAGATGGCTTATATTTGACCCTGATACAAAATGGCTAAATAATCAAATCAATTTAGGTTATGATTCTCCTTCGAATTTCCCTAAGAAAAATGAATTAATTAAAGGGAAAGTGATTCATGTGGGGCTTGATTTTTAAAAAGGCCAAAATTCTTTAAAGGCCAAAACCTAAAATAAGCTTTACCAATTATTTCTTTTTTATGAAGAAATTTACCTCCAGGCCAATATCTTCCATCCCAGCTATTTGATCTATTGTCTCCTAAGACCAAAAAATGATCCTTGGGTACTTTCAAACTTTTAATTTCTCCGCAATTATTAAATAGGGACTCTGAACAGAAATTAATAACATATGGCTCAAAAATCTTTTTATCATTAATTATCACTTCGCCTTTAATATTTGTACTAACTAATTCTCCAGGCAAGGCTACTACTCTTTTTATATACGCATCACAAGCAGGATCTCTTAATCCAGGGATGAATGACATTGGAGGAAAACCCATAAAAAAACAATAACTTTTATTTGGTAATGGATTAGATCTTGTTGCAACAAGTTTTTCATCAAAAGAGAAAGGGGATTTAAAGACAATAATATCTCCTCTTTGAGGTGATGAGTTTTTTAAGGAAATTTTTTCAATTATTAATCTATCGTTTATTTGTAATTCAGGAAGCATTGATCCAGAAGGAATATAACGAGGTTCTGCTAAAAAAGATCTGCAAGAAGAAACAAAAAAAGCTAAGGAAAGTAATGGTCCCCACTCAAGAAGTATATTTTTAAAAGAAGATTTCATAAAAATTACAAAATTATAAGCTTAAATATCTATTTGAGGTTAGCGATATATTCAGACTCATTGAATCCAAGTATTAATTTACTTTCATTAATTATTAAAAATGGTCTTTTGATTAATTTTCCATCATTTGATAATAGTTCAATAATTTTCTTTTTTTCTAAGTTTAGAATATCAATATCGATTGACTTATAACTCTTACCTCTTGTATTAAATATCTTTTTTATGTCTGATGAAAATTGTATTAAAGCCAGTTCCAAAAAATTTTTTGAAGGTGGTTCTTTAACAATATCTATTAATTGAAAATCAATATTATTTAGATCAAGCCAATTTGAAGCTTTTCTACATGTAGAGCATTTTGGATAGCTATAAAAAATTACTCTTTTCAATTTATTTAACTATTGAAGTTTTTTTTAGAACTTTAAAGGATTTCTTTTTTTTTGGTGTACATTTTCTTAAAAGTTCTTCAACCACTTCAAAATCTCTCCAACCATCTATTTGAACCGTCCTACCATCTAGACCTTTACTTGTTCTAAAAAATTCTGCAACATCTTCTAATTGGTTAGGTGCAATTTGATTAATACTTATTATATTTTCTTGCCTAGGATTAGATATTGGAACACATAAAAGTTTTCCATCATATTGCCCACAGTCATGCATATCTAAGACCCCTATAGGCCTCGCTTTTATTAGACATCCTGCGAATGTTGGCTCATCCATAATAACCATCGCATCTAGTGGAGCTCCATCATCAGCGAGGGTGTTTGGGATAAAGCCATAGTCGAATGGGTAGCGTACTGAAGAATGCAAAATCCTATCAAGTGCCATAATTCCAGCTTGAGAACAATATTCATATTTATTCCTGCTCCCAGCTGGTATCTCAACAACTAAATTAACTATGCCCTTCATTGGAGATGGAGATATGGAACTAAGATCCATCTTTTTTAATTATGTGAAAAGAATTAATCTCATTTCCTTGAGATAAAGGTCTACCAAGCAATATACTAATGGAAGGCAATAAAATTGTCAGGGAAGCAATTATAATCCCAAGAAATGAAATTGATAAACTCCTCATACTTAAGGGGTCATCATCATCTCTTTCCAATTCACTTGAAATAGTAATAAGAGAAGATTTTTCGCTTAATTTACTTTCGACAAACTGCTTTGAATTTGTGTATCTCAAGAGATTTACTTGTTAAAAGTTGAGTAATAAACTTAACAAAATTATTTTACAATCAAAAAGTACATAAATCAAAATATAGTTTGTAAATTAAATCTTTAACTAATTCTTTTCTAGTAATGATCTAATACTTTTTAATTCTTCAAGGATTTGAGAAAGAGTATTTTGAGCGGCTGAAGATGGAGAATTAAAAACCTCAACAGTAACTTCTTTAATTCTTAGAATATCCTTTGCAAATCTTGCAATTTCATTAGGGTGAAAACGTAATTGCTCTTTCTGATCCGTTCTATATTCAGGATTTAATTTTCTCGGGTTAAAGCTAGGATTTAAATTTCTTAGATCAGTATTTGTGTACCTGTAAACAGAGGCTCTTGATCGGTTAAGGAATTTCTGAACTTCATCAATACCGACTAATTCTTCTGAACTAGAAATATTAGAATCTATATTTTCCATATCTTTATTAAAAATGTCATTCAGGTTAATGAATTTACTTAAATATTTTAAGTTTTATTATTGCAGAAACTAGCAGAAAGGATAAATCTAAACTACCTGCCTTCAGGGACTCAAGACACTTTAAATTTTTTTTACACCTTAATTGATAAAATTGATTAAATATATAAGTTTTTTTTTATGCGCGTCACCACCTCATTTCCTCTGGGGACGCTTCGTGACACTCCTTCTGAAGCAGAAATTATTTCTCATCAATTACTTTTGAAAGGGGGTTATATTCGCAGAGTTAATAGTGGCATTTATGCCTATATGCCAATAATGCTTAGAGTTATTGAAAAAATATCTACCATAATTGAAAAAGAACTTAATCATAATCATTGTTCGAAATTACTTTTACCCCAACTCCATCCAGCAGAGTTATGGAAAAAAAGTGAGCGATGGGAAGGTTACACCGCTGGGGAAGGCATAATGTTTAATTTAAAGGATAGACAAGGAAAAGAATTTGGCTTGGCACCTACACATGAAGAAGTCATAACAAGTATTGCATCAGAAATGATAAATTCATATAAACAGCTACCTTTATGTTTTTATCAAATACAAACAAAATTTAGAGATGAGATAAGACCTAGATTTGGATTAATGAGAAGTAGGGAATTTATAATGAAGGATGCTTACTCTTTTCACTCTTCAAAAGAAGATTTATCTTCTTTTTATAAAAAAATGGAAAAAGCTTATGAAAATATTTTTAAAAATTGTGGATTAGATACAGTCGGAGTGGATGCCGATAGTGGAGCTATCGGAGGAGCAGCATCTAAAGAATTTATGGTAACAGCAGATGCTGGGGAAGATTCTATTTTATTTACTGAAAGTGGTTCATATGCAGCTAATGTTGAAAAAGCCGTCTCTTTACCATCCAAAGAGATTCCTTTAATAAAGTCCGATGATGAATATATAGAAACCCCAAATCAAAAATCGATTGTTGATATTTGTCAAAATAATAATTTAGATGCAAGTCAAATAATTAAAGTCGTAATTTTCCTTGCAAAATTTGAAGATAAATCTGAAGTCCCAATCCTCACATGTATTAGAGGAGATCAGAATATTAATGAAGTCAAGCTTTTTAATTTGATCAACAAAAAATATAATTCAAACTTGATTCAGCTAAAATCAATCGAAGACAATGAAATTATTAATAAAAATCTATCTAATTTTCCCTTAGGTTTTATTGGTCCAGACATAAATGATGAAATAATAAAAATTAATTCCAGTTGGGATAAAAGTTGGATAAGAATCGCTGACTACTCTGCCAGTAGTCTCTCAAGTTTTGTGAGTGGAGGTAACAAAGTTGATTTTCACAAAGTATTCCGAACGTTTTCATTTATTGAGGAAAAGTTCTTAATATCAGATATAAGGAATGCAAAAAAAGGAGATCGCATCAGCCTTGATAGTAATGAAGAGTTAAAAGAAAAAAAAGGTATTGAAATTGGACATATTTTTCAATTAGGCCAAAAATATAGTAATAAATTAAATGCAAAGTTTTCTGATAAGGATGGTCAATTGAAAAATTTATGGATGGGTTGTTATGGCATAGGAATAACAAGAATTGCCCAAGCAGCAATTGAACAGAATCATGATGAAAATGGCATTTCTTGGCCAATTCAAATTTCTCCGTTTGAGATTTTAATTATTCCAACTAATTTAAAAGACCCCATTCAAAAAGAACTTACTGAAGAGATTTATGAAGAGTTTAGAAGCAACCAAATCGATGTTCTTCTTGACGACCGAGATGAAAGAGCAGGAGTTAAATTTAAAGATGCAGATTTAATTGGAATTCCTTTTCAAATAATTATTGGCAGAGATTCAATTAATAAGGAAGTAGAACTCTTCTCCCGATCAAGAAAAAGTAAAATTAAGATTGCATCTAAAAATTTATTAGAGAAATTTATTTCCGAATCAAAAGTAATGTACAATAAAAATTCTTAAAGCTAAAATTTATTCGGAGTTAAGTTATGTTATTTAAAGAGATGACTGAATTATTTTCTAGATTTTTTGTAAAAGCAATATCTTTTACCATTTGTTTGTCTGTTTTTTTTACACTATTTAGTTCTCCATCATATGCAGCAAAGACTTCTATGACCGGTGATTACGCTAAAGACACAATATCAGTGGTTAAAACCCTACAAATTGCAGTTGAAACTCCAAAAGATTCTCCTGATAAGGATGAGGTTAGAGATGAATCACTTGCTCTAATAACTGACTATATTTCCAGATATAGAAACAGAGGCATGGTTAATAAAACTCAATCATTTACAACAATGCAGACAGCATTAAATGCCATGGCAGGTCATTACAAAAACTTTGCAACTAGGCCCTTACCAGATAAACTTAAAGAACGTTTAACAAAAGAATTCACTCTTGCCGAAAAAATGGTTCTCAGAGAAAGTTAATACAAATGATTTACTTTTTTAAAGTTATTCAATAATTTTGAATATATTATATATTCGTACAAAAATAATGCTCTTCTAAAATTGGCTAATGTTGTTGTAATCGGAGCCCAATGGGGTGACGAAGGAAAAGGTAAAATAACCGATTTATTAAGTCGCTCGGCAGATGTTGTTGTTCGTTATCAAGGGGGTGTGAATGCAGGACATACTATAGTTGTCGATGATAAGGTTTTAAAATTACATTTGATTCCATCTGGAATACTTTATAGAGAAACAATCTGTTTAATTGGATCGGGAACTGTTGTAGATCCAAAAATATTGCTCAAAGAAATCGATATGTTGATTGAGAATGGAATAGACATTTCAGGATTAAAAATCTCATCAACCTCACATGTCACAATGCCCTATCATCGTTTATTAGATGAAGCGATGGAAGCTGA
>QCVY01000041.1 GCA_003208695.1 Prochlorococcus sp. AG-686-P16
TTTTACTAATCAAGTATTGGCTCAAATTGAACTTTTTAATAAGTCAGAAGAATACTCTAAAGAAGTATATGTATTACCAAAACATTTAGATGAAATGGTAGCTAGATTGCACTTGAATAAAATTGGGGCTAAGTTAACAAAGCTAACCAAAGATCAAGCTGACTATATTAACGTTTCTGTTGAAGGACCTTATAAATCAGAACAATATAGATATTAAATTTGAGTTTAATATTTATTAATTTATTCACTTCTATTCCTGAATATATCAGTAAGGCTGTTGAAACAAATTCAACAATGGCCTATCTGACCATATCTCTTGCGATGTTTTTAGAGAATATCATTCCACCAATTCCATCAGAAATAATAATGCCTTTAGGTGGTTTTTTTGTTTACCAACAAAAATTAAATTTTTATATTTTGGTTTTTTGGGGTGTATTTGGAACGATTGCAGGCTCTATACCTTGGTATTATTTGGGTAAATTAGTAAATGAAAAGAGACTTTCAAACTTTTTAGATAAAAGGGGAAAATTTATAGGAATAACCTCTGATGATCTTATTAAAAGTAAGAGATGGTTTGATAAGTATGGGGCTTCTTTAGTTTTTTGGGGGAGATTAGTTCCTGGGATAAGAACATTCATTTCAGTCCCTGCTGGAATGGAACTGATGCCAATTAAGAAATTTTTAATTTGGACTAGTTTAGGAAGTCTAATATGGGTGGCATTATTAACTTATGCAGGATTTATTTTTGGTGAAAATTATCAAATTATTGAAACTTATCTAGATCAAATAAAATATTTTTTCAAACCTATTCTAATTCTGATATTCATTTATTTTTTAATAAAGATTATTATGAGAGTCTATAAAAAAAATATATTTTAAAAAGGAATATCTCCAGAGTTATTATTATTTGAGAAATTGCTATTATCTGTTTCTTTTTTAGAGCTTAGTAAATTTAATCTATCAACTCTAACAACTGGTTTAAATCTATCTTCTCCTGTATTTTTGTCTTTCCAACTATCAATTTTAAAGCTTCCTGTAATACCAACTAAAGAACCTTTTTTGACATAGTCAGCAGCTATTTGTGCTTGTTTGCCCCATATTTCTAAATTAAACCAGTCAGGTTCATCACCTCTACTTATTCTATTTACTGCAAGAGTGAAGTTGGCAACTGTACTTCCAGATTCGAAATATCTCACATCAGGTTCTCTACCAGCTCTACCAACCAAATTAATAGTGTTAATTTCCATAAACAGCTTTTTTTTTATACTACTCATTTTTTTTGTTTTTGCTTAAAGTTTTGCAAGCTATTCATAACTAAATAAAAGATTTTTGAGAGGTATTGGGAAAATAGAGATATTATTTATTTAATAGATTTCTTATTGTGATTTTTAACAGATTTAAATTTTCTAGAGACATAGGTATTGACTTGGGTACTGCTAATACTCTTATTCACGTATCAGGTAAAGGTGTGGTTTTACAGGAACCTTCAGTGGTAGCTATGGATCTTGAAGAGGGAGTTCCTTTAGCAGTAGGTGAAGAAGCAAAATTAATGCTTGGAAGAACCCCAGGAAATATAAGAGCCGTGAGACCTCTAAGAGATGGAGTTATTGCCGATTTTGATGCGGCAGAACAAATGATAAAAACTTTTATTCAAAAATGTAATGAAGGGAGGGGACTTTTAGCTCCAAGAATAGTTATTGGTATTCCGAGTGGGGTTACCAGTGTTGAACGAAGAGCAGTTAGAGAAGCTGGATTGGCTGGAGCTAGAGAGGTTCATTTGATTGATGAACCTGTAGCTGCTGCTATAGGGGCTTCATTGCCAGTAACTGAACCAATTGGAACTATGATAGTTGATATTGGTGGTGGAACTACTGAAGTAGCAGTTTTAAGTCTGGGCGGAACGGTCTTAAGTGAATCAGTAAGAATTGCAGGTGATGAACTTAATGAGTCGATAGCAATTTATCTTAAAAAAGTACATAATCTAGTCGTCGGGGAGAGAACTGCAGAAGATATTAAAATTAAAATTGGATCGGCATTTCCAGATGATGAATTTGATACTACCTCTATAGAAGTTAGAGGCTTACACCTTTTATCTGGCTTACCGAGATCTATTACCTTAACCTCTGGAGAAATTAGAGAGGCTATGGCTGATCCTCTTAATAAAATTGTTGAGGCTGTAAAAAGAACCTTGGAGCGAACTCCTCCTGAATTAGCGGCAGATATAGTTGATAGAGGCATTATGCTCGCGGGAGGGGGAGCTCTTGTAAGAGGGATTAGTGATTTACTTAGTCATGAAACTGGAATTTTTACTCACATTGCAGAGAATCCATTATTATGCGTAGTCAATGGTTGTGGTGTGGTATTGGATGATTTCAAAAAACTCAAGAGAGTTGTTGATACACCTGATTTTATAAGGAATGCGATTAGAGATTAATTGAATGGTAGATATTCGACGAATATCAACTAATCGTTGGTGGAATAAAAAGAATAATTGGTGTTTATTTATATTTTTATCATTCTTGTTTTTTGTGAGAATAACAAAGGGATCTTTATATAAAGATTTTTATTATTTAATTTCAAAACCTTTTTGGCCAGGACAATTTCAAAGGGAAGTTTTAACTAAAAGTGTTGAACAAGAGTTCTTGATTAGATTAAAACAGCTAGAGAAAGATAATAAAAGATTACGTAAAATTTTATCTCTACAAAGATTGTCTGATTCTGATAGTATTTCAGCGATTGTAATTTCAAGAAAAACCGGAAGTTTCTGGAGGCAAATTATTTTGAATAAAGGTGTAAAAGACGGAGTAGAAATTGGGAGTTTTGTTGTTGGTCCAGGAGGCTTATTAGGAAGAGTAGTTAATACTTCTCTATTTACTTCGACAGTGAAATTATTAACTTCTCCTGAAAGTAAAGTAGGGGTTTGGGTTGAAAGGATTCAGATGCATGGATTATTAGTGGGCTTAGGAAATGATTATCCAAAAGTGATTTTTTATAATAAGGATATTGATATTAAAGTTGGTGATTTTGTTTTATCTTCCCCAGCAAGTACTTTATTACCTCCCAATATTCCCATAGGTATTGTTCAATCTGTTGATGAAGACTTAAAAGCAAAAAAAACAGCAAATATTTTGCTTTTAGGAAAACCTCAAGCAATTGATTGGGTACAAATCATAAAAGTTGAGATCTAAATGGGAAACTACTTTAAAAAAAAAATATCTTATATTTCTTTTTTATTTATACCTATAGTTTATTTGTGGGATCCTAATTGGTTGGAATTTCTAGGAGTTCAGCCTTATTGGCCTTTATTCTGGTTATTACCTTGGTCTATGATCTATGGATCATTGGATGGTTTAATAATTGGTTTATTTTTAGGACTTATTTTAGATTCATTGAGTCTTGAGAGTAGTTTTACACAAATTCCCGGTTTGGTTTTATGTGGTATTTGGTTTGGAAAGTTAAGGATTTCAAATAATATTTTTGTAGGGCATTTTAGATTTGGTTTAATTTGTTCTATTGCAAGTTTTTTTTGTGGTTTGCTATATTTCTTTCATATCTTGATCAAATATTGGTCTGATCATACTAACTTTTTGTATTTACCTAGTATTAAAAATATTTTTGCTCAAGTTTTTATTACCGGTTTATTAGCACCATTACTATGTTCATTACTTTTTAGACTCTTCCAAAAATCAAAAGGAAGAGACAAATTAATTAACTTTATAAATAAATAAAAAATGTTTTTAAAAAATAATAATGGAGTTTTTCAATAATAAAATAATTTTGTAAATTTAGGGAATTTATCTTTTTGGGTACATAATGTTATATTTTTAATTGTTAGATTGTAT
This sequence comes from Prochlorococcus sp. AG-686-P16, assembly GCA_003208695.1. Taxonomy (GTDB): domain Bacteria; phylum Cyanobacteriota; class Cyanobacteriia; order PCC-6307; family Cyanobiaceae; genus Prochlorococcus_A. The sequence continues at coordinate 3,843 of QCVY01000041.1, forward strand.
TAACAAGATATTCCTTGCAAAATAAATTTGCTTTGAAATATCTGCAAAAAAATTTTCCCGATGTCTAAAGCAAGTATTTTAATTGTTGATGATGAGCCAGCTGTTTTGAAAGTATTAGTTACTAGACTTCAATTAGCAGGATATCAAGTACACCAAGCTACTAATGGAGAAGAGGCTCTTGACGCTTTTCACAGAGAATCTCCAGATTTAATAGTTCTTGATGTGATGCTTCCTAAAATGGATGGATTTGCAGTTTGTAGAAGAATTAGAGCTGAATCAGTTGTACCTATAATATTTTTAACTGCCTTAGAGGCTATTTCTGAAAGAGTAGCTGGCCTAGATTTAGGAGCTGATGATTATTTGTCAAAACCATTTAGTCCTAAGGAATTAGAAGCCAGAATAGCCACAATCCTAAGGCGTATGGGTCCCAGTATTACGGTTACTGAAACTAAAGAGGTTCCTTCTGGTAAAGGAGTAATGAAATTCGGAAATCTGGTAGTTGATACTAATAGAAGACAAGTTTCTAGAGCTGGAGAAAGAATAAGTTTAACTTATACAGAATTTAGTCTACTTGAACTATTATTTGATGAGCCAGGGAAGGTAGTTCCAAGAGCTGAAATACTGGAGCAGCTTTGGGGTTATCCTCCTAGACGAGCAGCTGATTTAAGAGTTGTAGATGTTTATGTAGCTAGGCTAAGAGGTAAGTTAGAGCCAGATCCAAGAAATCCAGAGTTAATACTGACTGTTAGAGGCATAGGTTATGCTTCCCAAAGAGTTGGAGAAACAGCAACATCTTTGGCAAGTTGATCCTTATTCTGATAGCTTGATTAAATAAAACATATATATTGAATTAAATTTTGACTGAAATAAGAGAAGCTCGCTTATTAAAAGCTAATTCACTAGTCAATAAAGGATTTGAACCTTACGCGGAAACTTTTAAAACATCTCATTCAACTAAATATCTAATTGAGAAATTCAGCTATTTAGACAATGGTCAGGAATTTAACTTAAATGTTTCTCTCGCGGGAAGGGTTATAGCTAAAAGAGTGATGGGGAAAATTGCTTTTTTTACTATTACTGACCAAGAAGGGAAAATTCAGCTTTATTTAGAAAAAAAAATTATTGATGATTTTGAAATTAATGCAAAACTACTTTCTTTTGAAGATCTCAAAGAAATTGTAGATATTGGAGACTGGATTGGTGTTTATGGAACTATTAAGAAAACTAATAAAGGTGAACTTTCAATAAAAGTATCTAAGTGGGAAATGTTGTCTAAATCATTACAACCATTACCTGATAAATGGCATGGTTTAACAGATATAGAAAAGAGGTATAGGCAAAGATATCTGGATTTAATAGTTAATCCTTTATCAAAAAATGTATTTAAAACAAGAGCAAAGTGTATTAGTTTAATACGAAGGTGGTTGGATGAAAAAAACTTTTTAGAGATAGAAACACCAATACTTCAATCTGAGGCTGGAGGAGCTGAAGCTCGGCCATTTATTACTCATCACAATACCTTAGATATACCCTTGTATTTAAGAATAGCTACGGAATTACATCTAAAAAGAATGGTGGTAGGAGGGTTTGAAAAAGTATATGAGTTAGGACGAATTTTTCGCAATGAAGGTATAAGTACAAAGCATAATCCTGAATTCACATCAGTGGAAATATATCAGGCTTTCTCTAATTACATTGATATGATGAATTTAACTGAAGATCTGATCAGAAATATTGTTTCAAGTTGTTGTGATTCCTTAGTTATCAAATATCAAGAGAAGGTAATTGATTTTTCAAGACCCTGGAAAAGAATATCAATGAAAAATATTGTTATGGAATATACAGGGATTGATTTTGATTCTTTTAATGGTGATTTGAATAAAGCTATAAAGGATTTAGAGGAAATTAATATTGAAATTTCTCCTAAAATAAATACCTTAGGCAGACTTTTAAATGAAGTTTTTGAGCAAAAGGTTGAATCTAAACTAATAGAACCAACTTTTGTAATTGATTATCCAATTGAAATTTCTCCTCTTGCAAGGCCCCATCCTGAAAATAAAGAGATGGTTCAAAGATTTGAGTTGTTTATTGCAGGCCGCGAACTTGCTAACGCATTTAGTGAATTAATAGATCCAGTTGATCAAAGGCAAAGAATGCAATTACAGCAATCTTTGAGAGATGCAGGTGATCTTGAAGCACACTGTATTGATGAAGACTTTCTACAAGCCTTGGAAATAGGTATGCCTCCCACAGGAGGTCTAGGAATTGGAATTGATAGACTTATTATGTTACTTACAAATAGTCCTTCAATTAGAGATGTCATACCCTTCCCATTGTTAAAACCAGAAATAACTTCTACTAAATCTGAAAAAGCAACCTCGAATGAAGTAAAATAAAAATTGATCCAATACGAAATTTTTTAAATGAGTGGTGAACGTGTTGGTTTCCGCTTCAAGCACGCAGATGCAGTAGTGAAAAGAAATCCTCAAGGCCGATCTAGAAGAGGCTGGGTTATGGAACCAGTTGAACAAACTACGAGTAGAGGTACTAAGATGCCTGCTTATAGAATTCGTTGGAGAGATAGCGAAAGGCCTGAAACTGTTTTGCAGCATATGTTAATTGCTGATCCAGATCCTTCTCCGCCCCCGAATTCAGTAAGTTTAGACTCTGATTAAATTATTTAAAGAAATATCTCCTTTATTATCTCTTAAGAGCAGTTTTTATTTCTCTTTTAATATCTTTTTGTTTATCTGCTTGTCTTTTATCATGCAATTTTTTACCTTTCCCAATACCAATGGTTAATTTTATCCATGACCCTTTTAAATAAATAGATAAGGGAATAATAGTTAACCCCTTTTTTTCAGTATTGTATTTAAGCTTTATTATTTCTTTTTTATGTAATAACAATTTTCTATTTCGTAATGGGTCGTGATTAAAAAAAGAGCCTACATTTTTATGTGGTGATATGTGAACATTTAATAAAAGTATCTCACCATCCCTGAAAGAACAATACCCATCTCTTAAATTTGCATTGCCGTTTCTTATAGATTTTACTTCAGTTCCTAAAAGCTCAATTCCAGCTTCGATTGTTTCAAGTATTTCATACTGAAATTTTGCATATCGATTTTCTGAAAGACGTTTAAAAACGGCTTCTTTTTTTATGCCTTTATTTGCTTTGTTTGAAACTTTTGCCATTGCAGTTGTAAAAAATCTTTCCCCAAAGAACAATTGCCATTAATCTTTAATTATGGCAATAATTTCTTCAAGTTTAGATGAATCTAATATTCCTCGCTCAAGAAAAGAGCTGAGGATAGTTGATTCAAAAATTATTGCTGAAGAAAAACTAAATAAAAATTTAAATTTAGCTCGGCCAAATTCCTTTAAAGAATTTATTGGACAAGAGCAAATTAAATCTTCACTGAAAATAGCTATAGATGCTTCTAAATATAGGAAAGAAGTATTAGAACATACACTTCTATATGGCCAACCTGGTTTAGGAAAAACTACCTTAGCGTTATTGATCTCTCATGAAATGAATACAAAATGTAGAGTAGCAAGTGCACCTTCAATTGAAAGGCCAAGGGATATTGTGGGATTACTGCTTGGATTAAAAGAAGGAGAGATTTTATTTATTGATGAAATACATCGTTTAAACAAATTAACTGAAGAGCTTTTATATTCTGCAATGGAGGATTTTAGATTGGATTTAACAATGGGAGCTAATAGAGGGGCTCGCTGCAGAACAATTAATTTACCAAAATTTACTTTGATCGGGGCTACAACCAAACTTGCATCAATTAGTTCTCCATTAAAGGATAGATTTGGACTATGTCAGAAAATTGAATTTTATTCAAATCATGAATTGCAACAAATAATTTTAAATTTTTCTAATTTGATAAATCTTCAATTAAAAAACGATGCTTGCTGCGCATTAGCCAAAATTTCTAGAGGAACTCCAAGAATTGCTTTGCGCTTATTAAAAAGAGTAAGAGACTATGCTCAAGTTATAAAAAAAACTAATAAAATTTCTTTAGAAATAGTTGAAAAAGCATTAAGTGCCCAAAAAATAGACTCTAAAGGTTGGATAACGTAGATAGGAAATTCTTATCTTTTTTAAACTTTAATAATAATAATCCGATTGGCCTAGATTCAATCGCTGCAGGTATGGGAGAAGATTCTTCAATGTTAGAGTTTGTAGTTGAGCCATATTTAATTCAAATTGGGTTTATTATGAGAACTCCTCGAGGAAGAAAACTTACATCTTTA
>QCVY01000042.1 GCA_003208695.1 Prochlorococcus sp. AG-686-P16
ATTAACTCAAATGCCTTGGTAGAACATGATACGGAAATTGGAGACTTTAGCCATATAAGTACTGGGGCTTTAATAAATGGAGGCGTTAATATTGGTAGCCATTCATTTATTGGAAGCGGAACTATAATTAGAGAAGGAATTAAGATTCCAAAAGAAACAATATTAGGTGCTGGTAAAACAATTCTTCATTTTCCTCCTAAAAATATTTAAACAATGCAAAAAACTTTGATAATTGCTGAAATTGGTGTAAATCATAATGGAGATATAAATAATGCAAAGAAACTTATTTTTGAAGCTGCTAAATGTGGTGCAGATATTGTCAAATTTCAAACTTTTAAAACTGAAGAATTAGCAACTTCATCTGCAAAAAAAACAAATTATCAAATTCAAAATACTAAAACTGAATCATTTTCTCAGACAGACATGTTAAAGGGACTTGAACTTAATTATGAAGATCATATCGTTTTACTAGAAGAATGTAAAAGACAAAATGTTGAATTTCTCTCTACTGCATTTGATATTGAAAGTCTCAAAATGTTAATTAATTTTGGTATTAAAAGGATTAAAATCCCCTCAGGCGAGATAACTAACCTACCTTATTTAAAAGCAATAGGTAATTCAAATCTGCCTATTATTCTTTCCACGGGTATGTCTGATCTAATTGAAGTCAAGCAAGCTTTAAATGTCCTTAGCAATAAATCATGTAATAAAAGTAATATCACCGTTTTACATTGCACCTCTGAATATCCTGCTCCCTTAAAAAATGTTAATCTTAGAGCAATGAATACAATTAAGAATAATTTAAAAGTTAATGTTGGTTATTCAGATCATACTTTAGGTATAGAGGTAGCTTTAGCCGCAGTATCATTAGGAGCCAAAATAATTGAAAAGCATATTACACTTGATAATAATCAGTATGGACCTGATCACAAGGCAAGTTTAGAACCTGAAGAATTTGGACAAATGGTTAAAGGGATAAGGGTTGTAGAAGAATCATTAGGGAGTGATATTAAAAAACCATCAAAGGTAGAAATTGAGAATAGTTTATTGGTTAGAAAATCTATTGTAGCTTCAAAGAAAATTAAAATTGGGGATACTTTTAGTTTAGAAAATTTAACTTGTAAAAGGCCATATAACGGAATATCTCCAATGAATTGGGATCGATTAATTGGCAAGAAATCTAAAAGGGATTATGAAAAAGATGAACCTATAAAGTAATTTTATTCAATCTGTTTTAAAATTTGAAAAGCCTCTGCAGCTAAGCAATTAGATGTACTCCCTCTATACTTAGCTAAAGCCATAATAGATTCCTCGCTCCTTGGAAAAGGGAATTTATCAACTTCAGAAGAATAAATATTTAATAATTTAATTTTTTGATCTAGGAATCTAGAAATATCAATATATAAATTTGGAAAAAATGCTTTTGTTTTATCTAAGCCAAATTCCGTTTCAGAAAGTGTTTCGTATACAATTAACCTTTTTAAAAAATGATTTCTAAAGCTTTTTGTCGAGCTAATGATAGCCTTATGTACAATTTCATGATCTGTATGAACATCTCCTAAGTGTGGGAAAAATATTTCTTCAGGAGCAAATTCTTTGATAATTTTTGATATTGAATTAATAAGAGAAGGAAGTTCATTTTGATTTAATTTTGCTGCAGGAAAATCTAATTGATAGAGTTTGTCAAATCCAATTTGATCTTTAATTAAGCAAATTTGTTTATCCCTATTTTCCTTTTGAATATTATTCCAACCCAAATGTTTACTTGGTTTAGTAACTATAACCCAAGCTAAAGTATGTCCTTGAGACTTTCTCTTTAATAATGTTCCTCCTACACCAAGAATCTCATCATCAGCATGTGGTGCGATCACAAGAGTTTTCATAAATAAAAACCTACCTCAATTTCTTGAATTATATTAGGTTCGATATTTAATATCTTAATAGCTCCTTTACCGCATTTCACAATTATTTTTTCATCCTTTATTTCTAAAACTTTACCTGGTTCGATATTCTCAAAGAAATCAGAAACAGCTTCAGCCTCCCAAATTTTATATTCATTCCCTTCATATAAAATGGATGCCCCACAATAGGGTTTTGTAAGTCCTCTAATTAGATTTCTTATATTTTCTGCATCCATTCTCCAATCAATTAGGCCATCTATTTTTCTTCTTTTTCTCCAAGTATTAGATAACCTATTATCCTGAGGAATTTTTCTATAACAATTGTTTTGCAAATCAGGTAGAAAAGAGTTTATTTGTTTTATTGCTGTTTTGGTCATTTTTTCATAAAGAGTTGATGCTGTATCTTTATAAGTTACTTTAATAACCTTTTGATTAAGAATATCTCCACTATCCGCAAATTTATTTATGAAGAAGAATGTTGATCCAGTTTCTTTTAAACCTAATACTAAAGCCCAGATGATTGGATGTCTTCCTCTATTCTTTGGTAAATATGCGGGATGGTAACCTAGAACACCAAGCTTTGGAATATCTATAAGATCTTGTTTTAAAAGTTTTGACCAGCCAAAACAAAATATAATGTCTGGTTCAAGAGATTTAATCCAATTAGTATTAGATGATTCATTTATATCTTTTGTATATTTAAATGGAATATTATTTTGTTTTGCAAGACTTGATAAGTCACAAAAATCATTATTAAATTTTGATTCTTTTAAAGTACAAATTCCAACTATATTTGCTTTATTTTTTATTAAAACTTTTAAACAATCATAGGAAAATTTTACGCAACCTATAAATATAATTTTCATTTTAAATTCAGATCATAAAAAGATTTACTAATTAGTTCATCGAAATTTGTATTTTCTAAAATTTTAATAATTTTATTTGTTGCCCCAGGTTCCCCATATGGATTTTTGAGATTTGTTAGATTTTTTTTGAATTCATTTGAATATATTTTTTTAATTGATTTACTAATTAGTTCTTCTTTTGGTGGGCAATCAATAACGCTTTTTGCCTTTAAACGTCCCATTTGTCTTTTCCCTATATTAATTGTAGCTTTTTTAAAAAAAGGCACCTCTAATAATCCACTAGAAGAATTACCTATAACCCCATCACATATTTTAAGTAAACTAAAATAATTGAGTTGTCCTAATGAATTAAAAAAATAAGAGTTATTATTTTTCAAAACAAAAGATTTAATCTTATTTATGATAAATCTATTGTGAGGGTCAGCATTAGGTAATGTAAAGATTAATGTAGTGTCTTTGAGATTTTCAAGACTTTTTAATAGTTCCTCTATTCCTTTTTTAGAGGAATCTTTATTTAAGGTTTCTGGGTGGTAAGTTACTATTAGATTTTTTTTTCTAAATTTTATTTCTAAATTTTTTATAACTTCGTATTTATTAAGTAAATTCATTTCATTTATAGCATCAATTCCTAAACCGCCTACTTTAAATACTCTTTTTGGATTTTCACCTAACTGAATCACTCTTTTTCTATACTCTTCTGAAGCCACAAAATGTATGTGAGAAAATTTTGTTATTGCGTGACGAATTGATTCATCAATAAGACCTTCAGTTCTCTCTCCTCCATGTATGTGAGCTATTGGTATATTTTCATAACATGCTGGCAATACGGCAGAAAGGATTTCATATCGATCTCCCAAAACAATTAATAGATTAGGTCTTGTATTATAAAAAACTTTTGAAAATCCTTCGATACCATTTGCAGTAGCTTTCGAAATAGCTCTTGGAGAATCAGATTTTAAATTTAGATTAATTTTTCCATTTATTTCAAATCCGTTTTCAAGAATTTCTTTTATCGTCTCACCATGAATTGCAGAAAGGTGAGAACCGGTAACCAAAAGTGATAAATCTATCTCATTTATTTTAGTTAATTTTTTAATAAGATTTTTAAGTAAACCAAATTCAGCTCTTGTACCAGTTACAACAGCAATCTTTCTTTTGTTAATTTCCATTCCTTTATAATATGCTTTTTATAAGTTTTGGAAAAGTTTTAGTAAGCTTTTAATGTAAACAAAGAATATTTTAAATACTAGATTATTTAATAAAGTCAAATGTACTTAATTAATAAACTTATAAAAAAATTTTTAAATATCTATTGTTTATAACTTAAAAATTTAAATTTTTAAATCATTACTTTACAATAATTGCAATGAATAAAGTATTAAATAATTCAAAACTAGCCGTCTTCGGATCATCAGGTATGGCTGGAAGTGCAATAGTTAGTTTATTAAAGAAATCAGGTTATAAAAATCTTCTTACTCCTAAAAGAAAAGATTTAAATCTATTAAACTTTGCTGATGTAGAGATATGGTTTAAAAATTACAAACCTGATGTAGTGATTTTAGCAGCTGCAAAGGTTGGAGGTATATATTCAAATAATATTTATCCAGCTGATTTTATTTTAGAAAATCTTAAAATTCAAACTAATGTAATTGAGATCTCATGGAGAAATAAAATCAAAAAGCTGCTTTTTTTAGGCAGTAGCTGTATTTATCCAAAGTTTGCTAAGCAACCTATAACTGAGGAAGAATTACTTAAAGGTTACTTAGAACCTACTAATCAATGGTATGCAATAGCTAAAATTTCTGGTATTAAACTTTGTGAATCTTTAAAAAAACAATATAATTTTAATGCAATAAGTTTAATGCCAACAAATTTATACGGACCTGGCGATAATTATCATCCAAATAATAGTCATGTATTGCCAAGTTTTATAAGACGTTTTATTGAAGCAAAAATTACAAGACAAAAAAAAGTAATATGTTGGGGTACTGGCTCTCCATTAAGAGAATTTTTGCATGTAGACGATTTAGCTAGTGCATGTGTTTTTGTTCTTGAGAATTGGGAGCTAGATAAAAGTAATTCTCCAAAATATTTAGATGGGACTCCTCTTCCATTTCTAAATGTTGGAACTGGCATAGATATCACAATTAAACAACTAGCAAATTTGGTGGCCAAGTTAGTAGGATATGACGGAGAAATTTATTGGGATTCTTCTAAGCCGGATGGAACCCCAAAAAAACAATTAGATGTTAGTAGGCTTAAATCTTTAGGATGGAGTTCACAAATTTCTCTAGAAAAAGGCCTAGAAAAAACTATTGCTTTATATATTAAGGAAAATAATAAACAGTTTTAAAATATTGTCATCAAAATAATCTACTTTGAACCATAATATTAAATTTTAAGCTATGTCTCTCATCCTTTCTATTGTTAATTAGAAATTTCAATAATTTATTTATAGAGGATTTTTAATTATTTTTTGAGTACCATTCTATAACTTCTTTTAAAGAACTTTTTAATTCATACTTAGGTTTCCAGTTTAAAATTTTCTTAGCTTTTTCAATATTTGAATAAAGTTCCATGCTCTCGCCTTTTCGGTAATCTAATCCTCCAAATATAGGTTTACCTTTTCCAATAATCTCCTTAACGGTTTCAGTAACTTCTCTTATTGATATTGGTATGCCTGATGCCACATTTATGACTTCTCCATAAGCATCTTTATTATTTAAAGCTTTTATTAAAGCATTATTAAAATCTTTAACATACAAATAATCTCTTATCTGATCGCCCCAAGTGACATTAAACTCTTTGTTCTGAAGGCAATTATCAATTAAATAAGGTAAAAAACGTTCTTTGCTCTGTCTCTCTCCATAAACTAAAAATGGCCTTATTATTGTTGTATTTAAAATTCCTTGCTCATAACATTGTTTTAAATAATGAGTCGAAGATAACTTACTTAATGCATAAGGGGATTGTGGAGATATTCTTAATCAAAAGGTTATTAAAGTAACTTATAAAGATACAGCATCAACTCTTTATGAAAAAATGACCAAAACAGCAATAAAACAAATAAACTCTTTTCTACCTGATTTGCAAAACAATTGTTATAGAAAAATTCCTCAGGATAATAGGTTATCTAATACTTGGAGAAAAAGAAGAAAAATAGATGGCCTAATTGATTGGAGAATGGATGCAGAAAATATAAGAAATCTAATTAGAGGACTTACAAAACCCTATTGTGGGGCATCCATTTTATATGAAGGGAATGAATATAAAATTTGGGAGGCTGAAGCTGTTTCTGATTTCTTTGAGAATATCGAACCAGGTAAAGTTTTAGAAATAAAGGATGAAAAAATAATTGTGAAATGCGGTAAAGGAGCTATTAAGATATTAAATATCGAACCTAATATAATTCAAGAAATTGAGGTAGGTTTTTATTTATGAAAACTCTTGTGATCGCACCACATGCTGATGATGAGATTCTTGGTGTAGGAGGAACATTATTAAAGAGAAAGTCTCAAGGACATACTTTAGCTTGGGTTATAGTTACTAAACCAAGTAAACATTTGGGTTGGAATAATATTCAAAAGGAAAATAGGGATAAACAAATTTGCTTAATTAAAGATCAAATTGGATTTGACAAACTCTATCAATTAGATTTTCCTGCAGCAAAATTAAATCAAAATGAACTTCCTTCTCTTATTAATTCAATATCAAAAATTATCAAAGAATTTGCTCCTGAAGAAATATTTTTCCCACACTTAGGAGATGTTCATACAGATCATGAAATTGTACATAAGGCTATCATTAGCTCGACAAAAAGCTTTAGAAATCATTTTTTAAAAAGGTTAATTGTATACGAAACACTTTCTGAAACGGAATTTGGCTTAGATAAAACAAAAGCATTTTTTCCAAATTTATATATTGATATTTCTAGATTCCTAGATCAAAAAATTAAATTATTAAATATTTATTCTTCTGAAGTTGATAAATTCCCTTTTCCAAGGAGCGAGGAATCTATTATGGCTTTAGCTAAGTATAGAGGGAGTACATCTAATTGCTTAGCTGCAGAGGCTTTTCAAATTTTAAAACAGATTGAATAAAATTACTTTATAGGTTCATCTTTTTCATAATCCCTTTTAGATTTCTTGCCAATTAATCGATCCCAATTCATTGGAGATATTCCGTTATATGGCCTTTTACAAGTTAAATTTTCTAAACTAAAAGTATCCCCAATTTTAATTTTCTTTGAAGCTACAATAGATTTTCTAACCAATAAACTATTCTCAATTTCTACCTTTGATGGTTTTTTAATATCACTCCCTAATGATTCTTCTACAACCCTTATCCCTTTAACCATTTGTCCAAATTCTTCAGGTTCTAAACTTGCCTTGTGATCAGGTCCATACTGATTATTATCAAGTGTAATATGCTTTTCAATTATTTTGGCTCCTAATGATACTGCGGCTAAAGCTACCTCTATACCTAAAGTATGATCTGAATAACCAACATTAACTTTTAAATTATTCTTAATTGTATTCATTGCTCTAAGATTAACATTTTTTAAGGGAGCAGGATATTCAGAGGTGCAATGTAAAACGGTGATATTACTTTTATTACATGATTTATTGCTAAGGACATTTAAAGCTTGCTTGACTTCAATTAGATCAGACATACCCGTGGAAAGAATAATAGGCAGATTTGAATTACCTATTGCTTTTAAATAAGGTAGGTTAGTTATCTCGCCTGAGGGGATTTTAATCCTTTTAATACCAAAATTAATTAACATTTTGAGACTTTCAATATCAAATGCAGTAGAGAGAAATTCAACATTTTGTCTTTTACATTCTTCTAGTAAAACGATATGATCTTCATAATTAAGTTCAAGTCCCTTTAACATGTCTGTCTGAGAAAATGATTCAGTTTTAGTATTTTGAATTTGATAATTTGTTTTTTTTGCAGATGAAGTTGCTAATTCTTCAGTTTTAAAAGTTTGAAATTTGACAATATCTGCACCACATTTAGCAGCTTCAAAAATAAGTTTCTTTGCATTATTTATATCTCCATTATGATTTACACCAATTTCAGCAATTATCAAAGTTTTTTGCATTGTTTAAATATTTTTAGGAGGAAAATGAAGAATTGTTTTACCAGCACCTAATATTGTTTCTTTTGGAATCTTAATTCCTTCTCTAATTATAGTTCCGCTTCCAATAAATGAATGGCTACCAATATTAACGCCTCCATTTATTAAAGCCCCAGTACTTATATGGCTAAAGTCTCCAATTTCCGTATCATGTTCTACCAAGGCATTTGAGTTAAT
>QCVY01000043.1 GCA_003208695.1 Prochlorococcus sp. AG-686-P16
TAAACTAAAAAACGCCCTTTATAGGGCGTTTTTTTTATTTAATATAAATATTAAATTACCAGCAGTTCTCGCCTTCACCTATAGGTACGCAAGTGCTTGATTTGGCTGCTTCATCTGCTAATTTTTGAGCATTTTCATCTAAAACAAAATCTGCTTTAATTGGCATGTCAGTATTCCATTCTTTTAGTCCTCCTAAGTTATTTTCACCTGCTTTTAATGAAATATCCTCGGTGGTCGCGATTGAAAGTACGCTTGTTGCAGCAATAAATAATGCTATTGAACTTTTTTTTGGCATCTAATTTTAAATTTACTATATATATACTAAATATTTATAAAACTATTTTCTACTTAATGTATAAAATGATTCCCTAACTTCCAAGTAATCTAAGCATATTTGAATAAGATTTAAAAATAAGATCAAGTTCATCCGATCTTCCTTGCTTCGCTAACAATGATTTTGCTGCGGCATCTAAGTCGAATAAATATTCTCTTTCCTCAATTGACTTTACATAACTTTCAATCCAACCTACACAAACTAATCTTTCTCCATTTTTAACCTCTTTAACTGAATGTAAATAAGTACTTGGATAAATAATTATCTCACCAGCATTAAGCTTAAATTGCTTCTCAGAATTCATTGTCTCAATAACTAATTCTCCACCCTCGTAATCATCTTTATTACTAAGTGAAATAGTGAATGATAAATCTGACCTACCTGAAGACATAAATGGATTATCAATATGCCTTCCATACTGCATTTTTTTTAGAGATTTTGAAAACATTATGCCATGTATTGTTTTTGGTAATGCGTAACTTTTAATTAGTGGAATTGATAATAATTTTTTTACTATTAATTTGGAGTATTTCTTTGATACTTCTGAATTTTTATTTAATTGTAAATTATTTTTCACTTTTGAAGCATGACTCCCCGCAGTTTTTTTCCCATCCTCCCAATACTGATTATGTTCATTAATACTAGTTTTTAATATTTCTATTTCCTCTTTATCTAGTAGTTGGAGAGTTAAATAATTCATTTTAAATATAAGAAATGATACATACTTATGTATAGGAGATGTCTTTTATGAATCTTGAGCTTTATATATATATAAAGTAACCATATATACTATTTAAAAAAAGTGCAAAAATTTAAAAAATTTCTTTATTCAGCTTTAACATTTACTTTTTTATTAAATTTAAATATACCTGTAAATTCAACAGAGAAAGAGGTAAAGGTCTATTCAGGAAGACATTACAATACTGATAGGAGCGTTTATAAGAAATTTGCAGAAGAAACTGGAATCAAAGTAAGACTAATTGAAGCGGCTGGGATTTCCTTAATTGAAAGGCTTAAAAGAGAAGGAAAGAATTCTGAAGCTGATCTGATCTTACTTGTTGATGCGGCAAGAATAACTAATGCAGCAAAAGCAGGTTTACTTCAGAGAATAGACTCGTCCAATTTAGAAAAAAATGTACCACAAGGACTTAAAGATCCTGGGCAGGAGTGGTATGCATTGACTAGAAGAGTAAGGGTTATGGTTGCTAATCCAAAAGTCGTGGATATTGATAAAATTAAGGACTATTCAGACTTATCTGATCCATCTTTAAAAGGGAAAGTATGTTTAAGAAATAGAAAAAGTCCATATAATCAATCTCTTGTAGCTAATCAAATCGTTAATAAAGGTGAATCGGAAACTAAAGCTTGGTTAAGTGGCATGATCTCAAATGTTTCTAAACCATTTTTCCCCGGGGATATTTCAATAGTAAGAGCAGTTTCAAAAAAGAAATGCGGGGTAGGTATTGTTAATCATTACTATGTGGCAAGAATGTTGGCAGGGATTAATGGAAGAAGGGATGCTTTGTATGCAAAAAAAACATCTATAATTACACCTAATCCTGCTCATGTAAATATTAGTGCTGGAGGTATTGCCAAATATGCGAAAAATACTTCAGAAGCTATTCAGTTGCTTGAATTTTTGGCTTCTCCTGAAGGTAGTAAAGGTTTGGCAGCACCAACTTTTGAACATCCTTTGAAAGAAATTAACCAAAATGAAATTGTTAAAAACTTTGGAGGATTCATTCCGGATAACGTCACCGTTGACGAGCTAGGAGAAAATAATTCTCTTGCAATCAAAATGATGAAAGATGCTGGTTGGGATTAAAAGTTAAACTTCTGCAAATCTAACGAAAAAATAGATAAAATAAAGCTTGAAACCGGAGAGGTGGCTGAGTGGACGAAAGCGAACGATTCGAAATCGTTTAACAGGAAACTGTTCGTGGGTTCGAATCCCACCCTCTCCGTAACGACTTCATTTGGATACTACAGTTATCCTGTAATAAGTCCTCCAACTAGACTGCAATTACAGGATAGTTAGATATTTTGCTGATGGTAAGATAACTTTTTGATTTTGAAATATAAGGTATATCTGGGGGGAATATGGGTAACAAATAGGTGGTACATGTTTTGTTTCCATGGGGTATGAAAAACACCCATGGGGTACATAAAAATACCAGTCCGATTTCATGAAAATAGGAGTAAAACCAAAACCTTACCTCTTCTCATGGGGTACTGTTTTTTCTACATGGGGTATAGATTATTTTGATGGGGTTCACAACGCATAAAATTTGATATTCCTACTCTCATACAAATACTGCTCAAAACTGTTCTTCATTCTTCGGAATAGTTGTTACTAGAGGTAAAACAGATACAGAATTTTGTGTGTCCTAAACTTTCTAAATTAGCTTTTTTCATCTATTATTCAAAAAAATATTCTTTATGACAATAAAATTAGGCGAACTAAAGAACGTAAATCTTAGAGAAGCTTGGAGTCATGAAGCACAAGAGTTCACTCCTTGGTTGGCTGAAAATCTTGAATATTTGTCTAACGAAATTGGTATACAACTAGAACTTGAAGGTCAAGAAGTAAAAGTAGAAAATTTCTCTGCAGATATTATTGCTAGGGATCCTCAAAGCGATAGAAGAGTACTCATTGAGAACCAGTTAGAGCAGACAGATCATACTCATCTAGGTCAAATTCTTACTTATCTTGCAGGGTTAGATGCACAGGTAATAATTTGGGTTGCGAGCAGTTTTAGAGAACCTCATTTATCAGCTGTCAAATGGCTAAATGAAAATACGGTAGAACCTTTTGCATTCTTTGCAGTACAAGTAAAAGCTGTACAAATTGATGAGTCATCAATAGCTCCGATGTTTGAAATTCTTGCAAAACCTAATAGTTGGGATCGAAAGATTAGAAGCAAAATAAAGTCTGTTGGGCAGCAAAGTGAATTATCCCAATGGAGATATAAATTTTGGCAGAGATATCTAGAGATATTTCCAGAACAGGAGAAATTTGATTCTTTGAAAGCAACGAGTTCTCGATGGAGACAAGTTCCTAATACAAATTTTGTAGTTTCGATATATTTGTCTAAGTTGTGTGTGGGTATTTTTATTAGAGGAATAAGAAATGCTGATTCTGAGGATGTTTATAAAGAGCTTGAGCCTTATCAGAATGTTTTAGAAGAATATTTGGGTACAGTAATTGGTAAAAGAGATAAAGAAAGAGGCGTTTTCTTTCATCGTAAATCCGACGGAAATCTAATGGATCAGAATACATGGGATGAAAAAATAGATTGGATGAATAGAATTCAAGAACTTTATGTGACTTCATTACAAGAACTTATTTGAGGATCTTCTCTTTACTTTCAATTGATTTTTCAGGAATATTTGAGGATTGATTTTTAGATTCACAATCATATTGACTTGGGAATGTTGTTCCAAATGTATGTGTATGTAAAATAAATTTATGAAAATAAAAAATAAAAAATATCTTATTTTTGCTATTCAAATTCTTTTGGTTATATCAATAATTTTTGGTTGGAATTATTTTTGGGTTTTAGTAACGAGCAATAAAATTGTATTTAGACTATTGACTCTAACTGCAGGATCTCTTTGGTTATTTTTTGGAATAAACGGCATAGTAACTCACTATGTAGATGCTTATAAGATTGGTGGTAGAGAAAATCTCCAAGATGAATTAGTTATGGGATTGTCTATTCTTTATACCTTTGGATTATTAGTTTTATTTTTTGTAGGAATTTCAAATGGATCAGATATTCAAATATATCTATCTTTTATTGGTGCAGCTTTAGGAATTTTGAGAGCTTACCTTATAAAAAAGGGGTCTAAATGAAACGATTACTATTTGCTTCCCTTTTATTAGGTTTTATCGCTCCAGTAATGCCTAAAGAAATTTGTACTCTTACAAGTGAAGTAGAACCAGATGTAACAATAACCATGGAATATGTTCCTGTGATGGGAGGAGGAGAAGGAACTCTAAACTATAAAAACAAACCCTCTTTATTTTTTGAAGTTGGAATTACAAATGGTTATGGAGGTCAATATTATGTTGCGAGATCTTATTCGACAGAATCATCTAATAAAGATAAAACTTATTTGGAAAGGATAAAAAATACGAAGAAAATTAGTTACGGAAATTTTATGAATTTTGTTGGCAATCAACTAGGAAGAGCAACTTCAAAGGAAGAAAGGAAATCTGGGGAATTACGAGCACTGATGCCAACACTTTCTCGAGATTATTATTATTCAATTCCTTTTACTGAAAAAGGTCAGTATGGAAGGCAGAAATTATCAAAGAAGATGAAAACTATTCTTGATGCTTCAGAAGGATTTTTTGTTGATTCAGGTGGTTGTAGAAATTTCTTTCCTTATGGGTGGGACTCATGAAAAGTCAACGTTCAAGTTCAAAGCCAAAAAAATATAAATCAAATAAGTTTGAAAGAATATCAGAAAAGATATTTTACTTTGCTTTTCTATTGTCCATTCTTTATGCAGGTTGGTTTATCTTTTTTGAAACTGCAAATATTGTATGGATTGGAATGCTTAGAACTTTATATCCATTTTGCTTGATTCTTTTTTTATTCCCTTTTGATATTCGAGGTCAAAAATATTCTTTTGAACCTAGTAAAGTTATAGGAAAACCATACGATAAAGGAGTCCTAAAAGTATTTGATAGTTCATTCAGAGAAGATGGATTTATAAGTACCCTTTTCAGTAAGGCATTGATAATAGGTACCTCTTTAGGGACGTTATTTTTTATTGGTATAGGCTTTATTGGAATACTAAATATTATCTTTCAATGATATGAATAGATTTTTACTAGCAATACTTTTATTTTCTAGTCCTTTATTAGCTGAAGAATATACGATTTACACAAAAGAAAGACCTCCTTTTCAAATATCAGGAATAATTGATTCTAATAAAACCTTCTATTATTTTACTAATGCTCATATGCCTAAATGTGACATAGTTGCAAACGGTTGTTTCATGAAAACAAATGTACAAGCAGAAATAATTAGTGAAGATATTATCAAAGTTGGAAGTAGCTATTACTGTTCAGAAGATCATATACAAGCTCGCAAAAAGGCTAATCCAAAACCTGTGCCGACTCGTGGTGGTGGTTATATGGATTACGGATATGGAGACTGCACTAAGGATGGATGGCAAACGAAACCAATGTCACATAGTGATTAGTTTTTTATGATTATCTTCAATAATTATTGATTTATTGAAAGTTGATCTAGATGAAAGACTAAGTAAAATAAATTCATGAAAAGTTTCATGAAAAAATTTCCAAAGGCACTAAGAATCTTCAATGTATCTTGGATATCTCTTTTCTTTTTATCAACATTCATTTTTGATTTTGATAATAGTATCCGTGGCAAAAGAAGAAGAGCTTGTGATCAATATATTGGAGAATCAATATCATTTACTGAGATGAAAGAATTATGGAAGCCTCAGAGAGAGGACTATTTAGAAGAAGATGGATTATCTAAAAGAAATTTTGAGGAGGATTATCAGAAATGGAAATCATGGGAGCGATTATCAGATACTGTTTCTCATCCAAAAGTAGGCAAAAATATTTGTAATTACAATAGATACAATAGAGGAAGTAATTTACAAGCATTATTTACTATATTTGGGATTGCCTTTTTGCTATTCCTCTTTACCTGATCATTTATGTATCTCAAGAATTTCCTTTTTGCACCAATTTTATTACTGTTCACCTCACAAGTAATTGCAAAGGAAACTTGTACATTTCAAAGTGAATTTTCTCCAAATGTCACGATAGAGGTAAGTACAAAACATCTTTCATTAGCAAGAGGTTTTGTAAAACATAAAGATGAAAAAGTTCTTGTTTTTGAAACAGGTCAATCAAATGGTTTTGGTAATCAATATTTTTATATAAATGATTTTTACGGTGACATTGTACAGACTGATGTTGTAACTCTTGTAGGAGATCAATTAGGAGGTACTCCAAAATCTAAAAGAAAAAAAGGAGGTCAAGTCAAATTGTTTTTACCTCGTTTTGCAAGGGGATACTATTATTCTCTTTCTTCAAAGGATGGAAAACCAGATGGACGATTTGAGGGTAGAACACAAAAAATGACTGATATATTGATTGCTGCTGAAGGGTTTTGGATTCCATCAAAGGAATGCGAAAAATATGCTTATCATAGATTTCGGTTCTAATAATTAGATACTTGTATTGTCTTCAATTTTTATTGATGATTTATTATTTCTTACAATTACATAGGCTATGAAGCCAGAGAATATCTGCAAATATATCTTATAAGAATTCAACTCAAACAATAGTGGGCTTAGTAATAAAGCGACAGAAAGGAATATCCACATTGGATAAACAAATATTCTCCAGTCTTTATGCCTTACTGCATAAATAAGGCTAAAGAATAACGGAGAAGCTAAACCTACTAAAATTCCGATAAGCCAAGGTTTACTATTTTTCTGTCTTTGCTGAAATGGCTTTAGAGTTTCCTTAGGAATTATTTTTATCTCAGTGGATGATCGAGAAAAGAGTTCCATAGCAACAAATCCGTAAGAGGCTAATATTATTCCTCCTAAAGCAAGTGATCCTGCTGAAAAAAGTTTTGCCTGAATAAAACCTAATTCCATTCTGTTGATACGAAACCAAAAAGATAGATTTGCTCTGATAATATCCTTTAGCGTAAATATCCCAACTATGAATAGAAAGCTTCCAAAAGATCCTCCAAAACTTTTCAATTTTCCTAAAACGGAATCGTTATTCTTTGATTTAGATGTTCTATTGATTTCTTGATTTTGGATAGAAGAATTATTATTTGTATCTAGGATCTCTTTTTCTTTCTTAGGTGATAATATTTCATTTTTGATCTCACCATAGAAGGAATCAAAAGCACTCATGAAGTCACATAACTCTAAAGTTTGATTTTGACTATAGAATTTTTCAAGTCTGAAAATTTCATTTTTTATTTTTACTTTTTCCTCTGTACTTTTTTCATCTTTCAAAAATAAGTCCAATACATTTTTAGTTCTTACAATAGCTTTCAAAATTTCAATATCTTTTTCACCTTCTTCGTTTGCTAAATTTTCTAAAAGTTCAAGTTTTTGTTTACTTGTCAGGCTTGATAAGCGAAGGACACTTTCTTTGAATTTGAGTCCAAGATTATACTTGCTCATAACTTATAAACTTTTTTGTTTGGATCTACTTTAGTTCACAAATAATATTAGTAATCACTAATTACGTAATAAATAATATTTGAAT
>QCVY01000044.1 GCA_003208695.1 Prochlorococcus sp. AG-686-P16
GGAATAACCTCTAATTTGACGAAATTATTTTCTTCTTGACCTGATAATTTTGCAAGTTCTCTTCCAAAAATTGCTATTCTTATTGCTTCGTCTGAATTGGTGCAACCAGCAGTATTAGGAAGCATCCAGAATTTTTTCCAGTTAATTTTTTCTAGTAAATTTTCACCACTTTGATTATTTTGAATTCTTCTTACTGCTACAGTGACCATTTCAGATTCAGTATTCGATAAACTTTCTATCATTACTTTTGAAGAGGCATATTTTCCCGTACCAACCATCAACCTACTTGAGAAGCTTTTACCTCCAATTTGTAAGGATGAATCTTCTTTCATTTTAAAATCCTTTATCTTTTGTTCCTTTGTAAGGGGTGTAATTAATTCTTTTTTCAAGCTCTTTACTCTTTTTAATTGCTGTTTTGTTGTTTGGATCTATTACTAAAACTTTCTTATAAGTTGCATATGCCAAATCATATTCAAGCAATCGTTGTTGTGCGGAGGCAAGATTATTTAAAGCGACTGTATACCCAGGTAGTGATTTTATAGCTGAGTTGTAGTACTTTATTGCTTTTTTAAATTCATTTTGTGCAGCATAAGAAAAACCGAGAGCATTTTCTATGATAGCTTTAGCTTCGTTAGGTTCATTATCATAAGATTCAATAGCTTTCAGAAAAGTCTTAGTGGCCTCTGAATACAACCTTTTTTTAATTTGGATAGAGCCAAATTCATATAATTCAGAAGCTTTTGTTAGTGAATTTAAGCCTTTTTGCTCAAATTTTACTAAATTTAATTCTTCCTTTCTTGTCCTAAGAAATTGTCGAAATACAAAAACAGATATTATTATAAGTATTACAAAAAGGATAATCAGATAGGATTGAAAGGACGATATTTCCATTACTTATAAAATATTATTCACAATTTTATTTTTTTTTCTTAATTGCTTACAGTAGAAACTATTTTTCCAAAACATTGTGGATCGCTCAAAGCTAATTGCGCAAGCATTTTTCTGTTGATAATTATGTCAGAGCTCTTCATACCATTAATTAATTTACTGTAATTTGTGCCATTGATTCTTGCAGAGGCATTGATTCTTGATATCCAAAGTCTTCTAAAGTCTCTTTTTCTTCTTCTTCTATCTCTATATGCATTGCAAAGAGCTTTCATTACTCTTTGATTTGCTGTTCTAAAAAGATTTTTGTTTCCTCCTCTGAAACCTTTTGCGAGGTTTAAGATTTTGTTTCTTCTTTTTCTGGCTATGTTGCCTCTTTTAACGCGTGCCATAAATTTATTTTGAAAGTAACTTGAATGCTCTTAAGCGTAGGGAATCATTAATTTTACATTATCAGCATCTCTTTCATCAACTACAGCTTTTGTTTTAAGGTGTCTTTTCAATTTTGAGCTTTTGTGATCTAATAAATGATTATGGAAAGCTCTTCTTCTAGTAAATTTACCCGTAGCAGTAGCTTTAAATCTTTTTGCTGCTGATTTACGAGTTTTAAGTTTATACATTTACCTTGATAATGTTTAATTTAGATAATCTAAACCTTTATATGCATTGGTGCAAATTAAAGTTTTGAATTGAAAAGTTAATGTTGAACTTATGCTGCCCAAATTGAATTTAAAATTTCTGATCTATGGATTTTGCTTCCTTTGTTCAATAACGCGAATATTGACAGTAAGTGGCTTCGCAGAAGAATCTTCACAAATTAATCTTACTCAAGAATTAAAAAAAGGTAATTTTTTAATTGGATTAAAACAATACTTAGGAGCTAAGAGTGATAACTTTCCTGAAAAAAACAATATTACTTTTACTACAAAAAATGATTTTTTAAAACTCCATTCTATTAATGGTGTAAAACACAAATCTAAAAAAATCAATATTGTTTTGAAGAAAATAACCTTGAAAACCCCTTCCACTGTTGAAAGGCTTGTATTTGGTCCATTTGCAAGCTACGAGTCTGCAATAAAGCAAGCTGAAATATTAAAAGAAAAAGGTTATGAAGCATTAGTAGCCTTTCCAAAAAATTGGGAAGTTTGGATTCCAGTTGGCAAAAACCTTCCTGACAAAAAATTAAACTATAGACTGTTTAAAAAATCCTACAAGTCAACCATTATTCCTTTCCTTGTTACTGAATACTCGCAACATAAACTCCAAGGCCCGATATATATATCTTCATCTGAAGAGATAAGAATTAATGATATTAATTTTGGTAAAAAGTTTTATTTAGCTGAAGATTCATATGGAACTTGGACGTTGATTCAGAAAATAAAATTTGATGATTATTTAAAAGGTGTTCTGCCTCATGAAATTGGCTCTAATTCACCTTTAGAAGCTTTGAAAGCACAAGCAGTAATAGCTAGAACTTGGGGACTTTATAATTCTGATAGATTTAAAAATGATAAATATCATTTATGTATAACTACTCAATGCCAAGTTTATAAACCTCCTGTGATTGAATATAAAAATGTAAATAAAGCGATAAATGATACTTCAAATTTAATAATCACTTATAAAAAGAAACCAATCAATTCCTTTTATCATGGATCTAATGGAGGTATATCAGCTAGTGCAAGTGAATCCTGGCAAATAAAAGATTATCGTTATCTGAATTCAATGATTGATGGTTTAGGTTCTTTTAAAACAGCTTTTAAGCTTCCAATTAAAAGTGGGGATGAGTTAAATAAATTCCTCGATTTTGCAGAGGAAAAAGCATATGGTAATAAGCATTCTCTTTTTCGATGGGAGAAAATACTCTCTAGTGAGAGAATCCAAAGTTATCTAATAAAAAATCAATATATTGAGGAGAGTTCAGATTTGGTTGATCTAAATATTATTGATAGAGGTGCCAGCGGAAGAGTAATAAAATTAGAAATTAAGCTAAAAAATTTTAAGAAACCAATAATTCTTATAAAAGATGATATTCGTCGAATATTGAGTTTTCTGCCGAGTAATTTATTTACTATTAATAAATTAAATGATAATCTTTGGCTTTTTAAAGGAGGTGGCTTCGGCCATGGTGTAGGTTTATCTCAATCAGGAGCGATAGAAATGGCTGAATTGGGTTTTACTTATGAACAAATATTGAATCATTATTATCAGGGAACAAATATTAGAAAAATTGAGATATTGTCTCAATAATTCAAATAAAAATTATTAGTTAGCATTTATGAGTAACGGTTTTTATAAAAATCGAAGATTAAAATCATTTTTATTTTTTGCTGTTTGTTTATTAGTAAGTACTATTCCACATATCTTTCAATTTAAACATTTTCTATTTTTTACATTTACGATTTCCTTTTTAGTTGCTTTTTATGGATTAAATGTAATTTCAAAAAATTTAAAAAGAAGTGTTGTGTTAAAAAATAGTGAAAAGAGGATTAGTGATGATAAGTTACCTAATCTCGATATTTTAGTTGCTGCAAGAGATGAAGAAAATGTTATTGAAAGGTTAGTTGAAAGATTATTTAATTTAGATTATCCAACTAATAAATTAAATATTTATATCATTGATGATGGTAGTTCTGATAAGACTCCTTTAATTTTGAAAAGGTTATCGAAAGAGTTTGATAAATTAAAAATTATTAGTAGATCTGCAAACGCTGGAGGTGGTAAATCAGGAGCATTAAATTATGCTTTAAAGTTTACTCATGGAGAATGGCTATTAATATTAGATGCTGATGCCCAATTGAAAAATGATACGTTATCAAGACTATTTAGTTTCGTTTATGAGGGATCTTGGTCAGCAGTGCAATTAAGAAAATCAGTCATAAATTTAAGTAAGAATTTTTTAACCACTTGTCAATCTATGGAAATGGCAATGGATGCAATTTTTCAATATGGAAGATTATCTGTGGCTGGAGTATCTGAATTGAGAGGTAATGGTCAATTAATTAATAAAGAAGTTCTACTTAAATGTGGTTCTTTTAATGAAGATACTGTCACCGATGACTTGGATTTAAGCCTTAGGCTGCTACTCTCAAAAGCAAAAATTGGGATTCTATGGGATCCTCCTGTTATGGAAGAAGCAGTTGAAAATATATCTGCTCTATTTTCACAGAGACAAAGATGGGCTGAAGGAGGTTTGCAAAGATTTTTTGATTATGGTGAACAATTATTTTCAAAAAAAATTGAACTTATTCAAAAGTTTGATTTAACTTTTTTCTTTATCTTGCAATATGCCTTGCCTATTATTTCTATGATTGATTTAATTTTAAGTATTGCTTTAGCAGAATCACCCAGTTATTGGCCAATCTCCATAACTGCATTTACTTTGTCTGGAATTGCAGTTTGGTATGGCTCTTCATGCAAGAGCGAAGGTCCGGTTTTACAAAATCTCAATTTGATGATGATGTTAGTTTCTCTTTTATATTTATCTCATTGGTTTTTAGTTATACCATGGGTAACAATAAAAATGTCTATTTTTCCTAAAAAAATCCTATGGAAGAAAACACTTCATACTGGTATTTAAGTTATTCATCTAAATCAATAATTTCCCCATTAAAAAAATTTGCTAGATTTTTGGAACTATTATCATAGGATTCTGTTTGAGGTTTATTAGAAGAGGGGAGGGGATTTTGAAAATTGGTACTTTGTCTTTCTTGATTTTCATTTAATTTCGTAATTACTTTCTCTTTTGATTTTGTAGTGTTATTAATATTAATTTTTTTGCTTGAAAAGTTAAGTTTTACTTCATCCCCAAAAACTTTTTTTATAGCATTCTCAATTATAACTTTTCGACTTTTGATCATGTTTTCCCAGTTGGGAGATAATGCTATTAAAACTTCATTCGAATCAATACTTGCAAGTTCTGCTTGCTGAGAAAGTAACATTTTTGTTGATGGCAATTCTAATTTAGAGAGAATTAGCTCCCACTTTTCTTTTAAATAATCAGTTTGACTATCATTTTGAGAATTTTTGTTACTATCTTGATTATTAATTAATTCTCTGTTCAAAGTTTCAGATTCATTTTGGTTTGTAATACTATCTGAAATGTCTTTATTAGTAATTAATTCTTTATTATTATCTGAAATACCTTTATTAGTAATTAATTCTTGATTATTATCTGAAATATCTTTATTAGTAATTAATTCTTTATTATTATCTGAAATATCTTTATTAGTAATTAATTCTTTATTATTTATAGTCTTTTGATTTAAAGTTAGGTTGTTATTTTTTACATTATTAACTATATTTTCTTTGTCATTTTTTTCTAAAAGACTTGTCAAGTGTATTTCTAACCATAGTCTCGGATTATCGCTTGTTTTGATTTGAAAATCAACATTCTTAAGCTTGTTATGCCATTCAATTATCCTATTTTTACTAATGTTATAAGAAAATTTATTTAATTCATTTTGAAAGTCAATAGATGTATAGTACATATCTGAATAATTATTATTTAAAGTTTTAAGTAATAGGTCTCTAGTAATATTTAATAATCCAACTAATATCTCATTTGGTTCATTTCCTGCATCGTATAAGTTATTACAACTAATCAGTAATGACTCTGGATCATTATTAATTAAGGCATTTATTAAATTAGTCAAATCATTTTCGGATACTTCTCCAAGCAAGTTTTGAACATTTTTAGTAGTTACGCCATTAGGAAGAAGACTTAATTGATCTAGTAAACTTTGTGCATCTCGCATTCCTCCATTAGATCTTTTTGCAATTAGTTTTAGCGCTTGATCTTCAAATTTTATTGATTCTTTATTTGCTATGTCTGAAAGGTTCTGGAAAATAGTATTTGAGCTGATTCTTTTAAAATCGAATTTTTGACATCTACTTTGAATAGTATTTATAACTCTTTCAGGATTTGTAGTTGCAAGAATAAAAACAACTCTTTCAGGAGGTTCTTCAATAGTTTTTAGTAAAGCATTTGATGCAGCTGTAGAAAGCATATGACATTCATCTATAACATATACTTTCCATCTGGCTTGAGTTGGTGCAAATCTTGCTCTATCTATTATTTCTCGTATATTTTCAACTCCAGTATTAGATGCGGCATCAATTTCAATAATATCTAGGGCATTACCATCTGCAATTTGTATGCATAATTCGCATTTGCCACATGGATTTGGTGTAGGTTGTTCAGATGATAGACAATTTAATGACTTTGCAAATATTCTCGCACTTGATGTCTTCCCCGTCCCTCTAGGTCCATTAAAAAGATAGGCAGGCGCAATTTTCTGAGATATTAATGCTTGTTTAAGAGTTATTGATATAAATTCTTGACCAACTAGCTCATCAAGCATACGAGGCCTGTATTTCTGATGATAAGGTTTATGTATATTGAGCATTTATTATTCTTAATTAATTGATTAAGGTTGAATTTTGGAAAACTATAACCTTAATTTTTATGCAGATTCTTTAATAATCCTTTGAGATCCTGCAGGAAGTTTAACAATTTTCGATAAGAAAAGGTTGTCTACCATTTTTTTCGTAATGGTGAACTCTTTTACTTCTTCTTGTGATGGAAGTGAATACATTAAATCAAGCATTAATTCTTCAATTATTGATCTAAGAGCTCTGGCACCTGTTTTTCTTTTAAAAGCTTCATTAGCAATTGCTCTCACGGATTCTGGTTCGAAATTTAATTCAACATTATCCATACTTAATAAAGTTTTAAATTGCTTTACTAGTGCATCTCTTGGCTCCGTCAGAATCGATTCAAGAGTTTCTTTAGTAAGACGATCTAATATTGCGCATACAGGAATTCTTCCGATGAATTCTGGAATCAATCCATATTTGACTAGATCATCTAGTTCCAAATTCTTGAGAGCATCTCGTGAATCAACTATTGTTTTTGCACTTACTTTACTTTCATCAGGGTTAGTAGTAAATCCAATTGAATGTTTACCTAAACGTTTTTGAACAATATCCTCTAACCCTATAAATGCACCTCCACATATAAATAAAATCTGACTTGTATCGATTTGAATGCAGTCATGGTTAGGATGTTTCCTTCCTCCTTGTGGTGGTACATTGGCAATTGTTCCTTCAAGCATTTTTAATAATGCCTGTTGAACTCCTTCTCCGGATACATCTCTTGTAATTGATGGATTTTCACTCTTTCTAGCGATCTTGTCTATCTCATCAATGTATATGATCCCCTTTTGAGCTAAATCCACATTCATTTCTGACTTTTGTAGAAGTCTCAATAAGATATTTTCAACATCCTCGCCAACATAACCAGCCTCAGTCAGACTTGTTGCGTCAG
>QCVY01000045.1 GCA_003208695.1 Prochlorococcus sp. AG-686-P16
TTGAAACAAATGATGCAGTATTGGTTACTAAAAAAAGTGAATCCGAGAGTGTTAAATCACTTGTGAATTATTTAAAAAGCATTAATAGAACTGAAAGCGAGGAAAATAGAAAAGTTTTTAGACCTTGGGGGAATTACATTTCTGTTGATAATTCTTCTCTTTGGAAAATAAAAAAAATTGAAGTAAATCCTGGAGCTTCACTATCCCTTCAATTACACAATAAAAGAGCTGAACATTGGATAGTGGTTGAAGGTTATGCAAAAATTCAAATAGCAAATGAAATTTTTGAGTTAGAAGCGAACCAAAGTTGCTTTGTCCCTAAAGGTACAAAGCATAGATTATCTAACCCAAGTCAGAAACCCTTAATAATTATTGAAGTGCAAAGCGGAACATATCTTGGAGAAGATGACATTATTAGATTTCAAGACATTTATGGTAGAAAAGTTATATAAATTTTCGCGTCCTGAAAATATTGATTAAAGAAATCAATATTTCATGAAAAGATTGATGCCAATAAAGCTTGCTGAACGTGCAACCTATTTTCTGCCTGATCAAAAACTCTACTTTTTCCACTTTCAATTACTTCATCAGAAATCTCTTTATCTCTATAAGCTGGCAGACAATGCAAAACGATGACATCTGTTTTTGCCTTACTTACTAAATCATTATCTAAGGAAAAACCTGCAAAGTCCTTATCTTTTTCTCGTTTTTGATTTTCTTGCCCCATAGATGACCACACATCTGTGTATAAGATATTTGCTCCTAAAGCAGCATTTATTGGATCATCAGTAATTTTTAGCATGTCATTATTCTTATATAATTTACGAGCCTTTTTAATAATTGCAATATTGGGCTCATAACCTTTAGGACAAGCTATACGAACTTCTAATCCCATTAAGGCTCCACATAATATTAAAGAATTGGCAACGTTATTTCCATCTCCCACAAAAGTAAGGACTAAATCTTTTAATCTTCCAAATTCCTGTTTAATTGTAAGAAAATCAGCAAGAGCTTGACACGGATGTTCTAAGTCAGTTAAGGCATTAATAACTGGCTTCGTGGACCATCTTGCATAAGCTTCTAAATTAGAATGTTTAAAAGTTCTTATAGCAAGAGCATCACAGTATCTACTAAGAACTCTTGCTGTATCTTTGATTGGTTCTCCTCTTCCGATTTGCGATGTACTTGGGTTAAGGTCGATTGTAGTACCTCCTAATCTTGACATGGCAACTTGAAAACTAACTCTTGTTCGAGTAGAAGATTTATCAAAAATCAACCCTAAAACTTTATTACTGCAAGAAATATTTAATTCATTATTTTTAAACTTTTCAGCAAGTTCAAGTATATGTATAACTTCTTCAGAAGATAGATCCAAGCTTGATAGGAAATTATTTGTAGCAAGCTTTTGTATATTTATCATAAATATATCTAGTAGAATTTTAAATTCTACTATGCAGGCATTTTACTTTCTGCAAGGAGATTTTTTAGATCTTCCCCCTCTATTACTTCTTCTTGGAGAATTTTCTGTGAAATTGATTCAAGCAATGGGAGATTATTTCTTAAAATATTTAATGCCATCTCGTGAGCATCATCTACTAAATCTCTTACTTCTTTATCTATTGCTTGGGCTGTTGCATCACTAACAGATCTTCTTGGGTTATTTCCATTACCTAAGAATTGCCCTCCAGGTCTTAAACCAGTTATTTTTATCTCAATATCTCCTTTTTCATTGGAGGGGCTTTTTAGTGATAAGCCTGATAATTCAATCATTTTTAATGCTAGATCATATATTCTTATTGGATCCCCCATATCTAATACGAATACATCTCCACCTTGTCCCATAGCACCAGCTTGAATAACAAGTTGTGCTGCTTCGGTTATTGTCATGAAATATCTCGTAATATCAATATTTGTTAGTGTTATTGGCCCTCCATTTTTTATCTGTTCTCTAAATTTAGGTATTACTGACCCAGAGGAATCAAGCACATTTCCAAATCTAACTATAGAAAATTTTGTTTTATTTTGTCTCTCAGATAAAGTTATATTTTTCTCATGTAATGCCTGCAAACTAAGCTCTGCCATCCTTTTTGTTGCACCCATAATATTAGTAGGCCTAACGGCTTTGTCAGTAGAAATAAAAACGAAGTTGAGAACATTATTTTTGAGAGCTAATTTCGCTAGGTTATATGTACCAAGAAGATTATTTTTTAATCCCTCTATCAAATTTTCCTCTACTATTGGCACATGTTTATAAGCAGCGGCGTGATAAATAGTTGCAGGTTTGAATATCGATATTATACCCCCCATTCTTTGTGAATCTTGTATAGAGCCTATTAATGGAATAATTTCTGTATCTATGTTTTTAAACTCTTCTAATTTATTATGAATCGAATATAAAGCATATTCACTAATTTCAACTAATACAAGTTTTTTAGGTTTTTGTTTTACAATTTGTCTACATAACTCACTTCCTATTGATCCTCCTGCTCCAGTAACTAAAATTGTTTTCATAAAAATATTTTTTTTCATTAATGACTGAAAAGGTTCTACAGGAACCCTTCCTAATAAATCATCTATTTCTAAGTCTAAAAGTTGAGTTATTACATTTTTACCACTAGCTAAATCTTTAATATCGGGAATAGTTCTTACAGAAATTTTATATTGTAAAAGTTTTTTAATGATTTCATTCCTTTTTCTTCTGGTAATTGAAGGCATTGCCAATAAAACAAGAGAGATATCTTTTTTGCTTAATAAAGCCCCTAGGTCATTAGGAGAGTAAATTCTCTTCCCATCTATTAGGCAACCTTTTTTATTCTCATCATCGTCTAAAAATCCTAAAATTGATATTTCTTGACTATCTTGCATAGCTTTAACTAATTGTCTGCCTGCTTCGCCAGAACCATAAATTAAAGCCTTTATGGAATCTTTTTTTGCATAGTGTTTATTATTAATTTTTCTAAGCAAAAATCTAACAAGAACTCTCCAGGAAATAATAAATAATAGTAAAAGTAAGGGTTGTATTAAACCTATTGTTTTAGGGATACCACTAATGCTTAATATACTTATACGAGTTCCATAAATAACTCCATAAAGTGCAAGTGCTTTTGAAACATTAAAAAGTGAATCAAGCCCGGAATATCTGAATATATTTTTATAAAGTCCAAAAATTATAAATATCGGGAATGAAATTATCAATGAATAAGCTAAAGCATCTAAACCTCTTTCTGATAAAGGAATTAGATTTCCAAGCCTTAAATAATATGAAAACCAAACTGAAAATACACAACAACTAAAGTCAATTGATATTGCAATAAAAGTCTTTACAGGCCTAGATAGACTTAGCAAATTATTTCTTATTTTTATAATATTTACTCTCATCAAGCTAATGTAGTATTGATTGATTTAGTTGAAATTAAATGATTAATATATTGTTTTTTCATGCCACCGATTCTTACATAATACAAGACTTTATTATATTAACTTACTATTAAGCATAAATTTTTTAATTATTATTACTTGATTAATATTTTTGATTTCCTTTAAGTTTTAAATATTGTAATGTAGATAAATAATAACTATTAAGTAATTTTTGGAAACAATATTAGTTACTGGAGGCTGTGGATATATAGGAAGCCATACTTGTGTTTCCCTATTGGAGAATAACTATAATGTTTTAATAGTTGATTCATTGATAAATAGTTCAGAGGATACTTTTGACAAAATAAAAAAAACTATTGCTTTAAAAGGGTTAAAACTTAATGTAAAAATACAATTTATTCAGGGAGATTTAAGAAACAAATTGTGGTTAGATAATATTTTCAATGATTATTTAAAAGCGAATAAGCCCATTAAATCAGTAATTCATTTTGCAGGTTTAAAATCTATTTATGATTCAATAATATCGCCAATTGAGTACTGGGAATCAAATATATTATCCTCTATTTCATTAATACTAACAATGAAAAAATATCAATGCTATAGATTAATATTCAGCAGCAGTGCTTCTGTTTATGCAGCAAATGGAATGAAATTATTAAAAGAAATAGATATTGTTAAACCAGTTACCCCTTATGGAAAAACAAAATTATGTATCGAAGAAATGTTAAACGATTTATACCTTAGTAATACCGATTGGAAAATAGCAAGTTTAAGATATTTTAATCCAATTGGTTCTCATGATTTAGGATTATTACCTGAAAATTCAAAGGGTAAATCAGGAAATCTTTTCCCAGCTATTTTAAAAACTATAAAGGGGAATCAAAAACGATTACTTATATTTGGTAAAGATTGGCCTACATATGATGGAACATGCATAAGAGACTTTATTCATGTAATGGATTTGGCTGAAGCACATATAGCGGCTTTAAAATTCCTTATGGATAATAGGCCTCAAAACATTGCACTAAATATTGGTACAGGTAAAGGGACAAGTGTTTTGGAAATAATCAAAACTTTTCAAGAAGTAAATGGGATTTGTTTCCCCTATCATTTCGTCGATAGAAGAATGGGAGATCAGCCTTTTCTTGTCGCAGATAATAAAGTCGCATTATCTTTATTAGATTGGCTCCCAAGGAGAAATATTATTGATATGTGTACTGACTCAGTTAAAAATCTAATATAAATTTCTAATTATCTAATAAAATATTTTTATAAGGAACCCAACAAGAAGAATGAAAAGCAAAATTTAACCAAATTATCAAGCTTGAAAAAGATAAGGCATATATAATATTTATAAAATAAGAATTTTTAAATTGAAATAAATCTAGATCAGGAATCTTAGATGTTATTAGTATGCTTGCAGGGAATAAATATAGCGATAATCGATAAGCAATAACAGTATTAAAGAAGATTAAAGGCAGTAATAAAAAGCTAAAAATAGCGAATATAGTAAGTATTCGTTTTAATGAATATTCAAAATTAAATTTAGTAGAGTTAATTATAAAAATAATTAAGGGAATAAAATTCATTATCCATAAAAGAATAGCACTCTTTGCTTTTGGAACTTTATCACCATAAAATTTAAAGTAGTAAAAAGTTGAATATATGATTGATGGAAAACTGACTCCAATAATTATAAGGATCGAAATTAATATAAAAATACTATACCTATTTGAAAATATTTTTTTTATTAACTTCGTTATGTTTCCTAAATTAGGAAGAAGAATTAATGCATTCAAGAGAATTGATGATTGATGGATTGATAAGGAAAATATACTAAGTAAATAATGAGAATAATATTTTTTTCGAATTATTAAAATTATTGAAACCATCAAAAAAGATATGCATGCAGCTTGTCTTAAAGGTCCCATGCCCACAACAATGATGTAGTAAGGATATGAAATCAGTAGTGCTAAATATTTTCTTTCCAGCTCTGAGCAAAAATAGAATAAAGGAATTACAAATAAAATTGAATATAAAGTATTAAATGTATAAATATTATTTGAAAGTTTTGTTATTAATATATTTCCAAAGTTATCTAAATTAAGAATCGAACTAAAATTGTTTGTTAATATTTCTCCAAAATCCTGTGATGAATATTTTTCATATAAAGTAATATAAGCATCCCAGTCGCATCCAATCTCTGACCTAAGTCCAATAAATACTATAAAAAATATCGATAATAGATAATAAAAATATTTATTATTTAAAACTTTATTGAACAAATTAAAGTTTTCGCTTTCAGAAAGTAAATAAAGAAAAATAAATGGAATGAAATATAGAATCATTTACCCCTTAAAAAATTATTATATAACCTAAGAATTTGATTATTGATATTTTGAACTTCATATTTTTCGGAAACTATTTTTCTAGCATTTCTTCCAAGTTTAGTAGCTAATTTTTGATCATTTAATAAAATTTTTAAAGCAGACTTTAATTTTTCTTTGCTTTTCAAAGTAACCAGAAGTCCAGAAAAATTATTTTTTATAATATCTCTACATCCGGGTACGTTTGTTGTGATAATTGGCATAGACATAGCAGCTGCTTCAAGAAGTGATTTTGATAATCCCTCTCTCCAAGATGGAAGAACTACTATATCCATATTTTTATAAATTTCAGGCATATTATTACACTTTCCAAGAAAAGAAATATTTTTGTTTTTAATTAGATATTCAAAATCTTTTTTATTTATGTGACTTTTATTTTCTATATCTATTTCACCTGCAATATTAAGAAAAAATTTATAATTTTCATTCCATAATTCTTCACAAGCATATACTAATTCAACTATTCCTTTTTCTTTTATTATCCTCGCTGGAAATAACACTTTTTTAATTCTATTTTTGGCTCTTTGTTTTTTTTCTTTTGTAAAGTAATTAATATCTACCCCTGATCCATGTATAACTTTTGAATTTTTTTTTGATGTTATATTTTTGGATATGAAAGTATTTCTATCTGAATTATTATGAAAAATATTTACTATATTATTTCTGCTATTAAATGCATACTTATATAAAGGCTTAAGTATTTTATTTATATAGTTTAGTTTAACTCTTTTGCTAAAGTATGCTGGTCCTAATCCAGTAATATGATTTATAGTATTTTTTATTCCTAAAAATCTAGCTATAGTTCCTCCATAAAGGCAGGGTTTTATAGTGAAATGGTGAACTAAATCTGGCTTATATTTAATATAAATAAATAGTAAATTAATCATTGTGATAATTTCTAAAAATGGATTTTCTGAACCTCGATTTAAAAAAAGATTTTCTTTTGAATCAAAATATTTTTTTAATCTGTTGTAATAGTCATCTAATGGTGATACTAAAATGAGGTAATACTCTTGATCAGATAATTTAGATATTAAATCTTGCCGAAAATTATATAAATACCATGTACAGTTGGACACTATTAAGACTGATATTTTTTTTGTTTTTTTTGAAATCATTATATATTTAAATATATTATCAATTTTGAAATCTAAATTTGTTTTAATCCATTTTTATCAAGTCTCAAAATTCTATCACAAATATTAAAAACTTCTTTCTTATGCGAGACAATAATAATTATCATTTTTCCTTTAATTTTTTTTAAAGAAGAAATTAATTTATCTTCAGAATTTTTATCTAGACCTGTAGATGGCTCATCCAATAATAGTATTTTGGGTTTGGTATATAATGCTCTAGCTAAAGCAAGTCTTTGTCTTTCTCC
>QCVY01000046.1 GCA_003208695.1 Prochlorococcus sp. AG-686-P16
CCAGTTAGTTCTTTAACTAACTTGCGACCTTCTTGAATAATTTTTCCTCTGTTATGCAGAGTGTCCAAGATCGCAGCAACATTCCACCTGATGGCTGCTGTTCTACTAGCACCAAGAATGTAATGTTCTCTTTCTATTAAAAAGCCGTCTGGATAGCAATCTCTACATTGCTTTAAGTACCATTGGCTAACTCCTAATTGGTAGGCTGCGTCACTTGTTTTGACCCACTTTTCTTCTCTTGACATTCGATTAACCTCGAATATATGCCCTGTTGTTTAAGTAGTGCTTTGACGTTTCTTGGCTGATTCTCAAATCTTTCTAAAACTTCATCTATTAAATTCATTTGCCGCCATTCACTTAATTGGAAGAAGGCATGATAACCCCTGATTTTTTCATAAACTTCAAGAGGAGATTGGTTCTTTTGAAATTTTATAAAATCGAGCTTTTTTTTATTAATATTAGGTTTTTTAATTTTTGAATCGACCATTAAAACACTCCTTGAGGAACGTGAATATAAGACATCTTTCAATTACTATCAGAAACACCAATCAAAACAACTTTGATTAATGCAGTTGTACCTAGTGGAATGAACGCAACTAGGTCATCAACATTCATTGCTAATAATATAATCACGTTTATCAGAACTTATAAGTACTTAGTTATACAATCGAAATATTTAATCTTTAGGCCATTGCCAAGGTACTCGACCACCTAATGCAGCTTTATTTCTTGGGGTATCTTTGAAAAATGCAGCATCACAATTACGGCAGCCCCAAGTCCTATTTATGGGGAAATCGGGCAGGCAGCCGATTAGAAAAATATCGTCACGCATAAAGTCCTCTTCGGTTGGATAACCTAAAACAGCTTTTCTAACTTCTTTCGTTTTGCATCTGGGGCAAATAGTTGGTTTCCTATCAGTAATAAACCAATCTTCTCTCTCTCTTATTGGATTGCAATTCATACTGTAACCCTCTCTTCGTTATGTAAATTAAATGCTCTTTCAACAGACATTTCATCTGTATATCTTGCATAACTTCCATTGTGAACAGCAGGGGTGTGACCCATTGCTTCAGCAGCGTCTGTTACTGATATTGGATACCTAGAACCTGTATGACATTGATGGGCAAACCTATGCCTGAGACTATATGGAGTTATATCAGAATTAGTTTTTACAATCTCTTCCCATATTGGATGTTTTTCTAATTTCTTTGAAAAAGCCTTACCAACTTCTGCATAACCAGTCTCATCATCTGCCTTAGCAATTTGAGTTGAAACTGTCGCTGGTAGTTTTATTAATTGAGATTTATATAGTTGAATTAATTTTTCTCCAAGATTTGGTTTTTCAACTAAATCCATAGCAAATACTCTTCTTTGTTCTTCTCTATCTTGGTTAGTTGTATTTAGATTATTTTTTATATGGCCTACATATAATTTCCCACCTCTTACTTCAAGTTCTGCAAGTTCAGAAAGTCTTAATCCAAAAATTGATATTAAACCAGTAGCTAAAAACATTGATGGATCACTTGATTCAAGATCATCTAATAATCTAAATAAATGATGTTCTTTTACATAAGGAGTAAGTGATGATTTTTTAGATTTTTTATTGATACCTTTTAATTCTTTTCTGTAATCATCTTCTGGAGGTTGCCATCTTTTATCATTCATTGAATGTCTTTTGATGCCATAATTTAATATTTTGCACCATGTGTCTATATATCTTTTTCTCTCATCTGGAGTGATATCTTTTTTTAATTTTGCAATACATTTTTTTATTAATTCTGTTCCTGTATTAGGTGCTGGCCTACTATTCATTACCTCTAAAAATATTTGTATTCTCGTCCAATATTTTTTCTTAGTTCCTTTTCTTAGGAATCCTAATGTAGTCATAAATTGGTCAACTTTTGAAGCCTTTAATGTGGCCTCATATTCTTTAAAAACTTTATCGTATTCTTTTTGAGGATAGAAATGTTTTGGAGGAACTATTAGAAAATCTTGCCATGCTTTATTAGGGGCTTTTATATCATCTCCAACAAATTGAGCCTTCCATCTTCTTCCAGCTTCACTAAGTGGTAGGTTCT
The DNA here is from genome assembly GCA_003208695.1 of Prochlorococcus sp. AG-686-P16. GTDB lineage: Bacteria > Cyanobacteriota > Cyanobacteriia > PCC-6307 > Cyanobiaceae > Prochlorococcus_A. The sequence continues at coordinate 2,079 of QCVY01000046.1, forward strand.
CTTGAACTACTAATGGTTTTATAAATTTAATGGCATTTTGAATATCTAAACTAGAAGATTTCTTGTACTCGATAGGTAATGTCACAGAGGTTCTCTTATTGGCCTTACCTAGCCCTTCGTTATAAACATATAGTATTTTTGTCTTTCCGCTTTTCTCGCCATTTACAAGCCAACCTTGCTGGAAATTAGTGCGAACAGAATCTCTTAACTCTTCTTCCCATGAATTGTTGCTACTACTGGCCATTTGATTAGTGCTATTAGTGCGAATATTAGTGCGATATGCTCATTATGTCCATATATTCACTTATAAGTACTTGTTGGAAACTGTATATTTTCTACTCTCTAAATTCTTGAGAAGCCTTGCGGTAGTTGGGCTTTGAGGGATGCCCTCGTCGGAATTTGAATCCGAGACCTCTCCCTTACCAAGGGAGTGCTCTACCGCTGAGCTACAAGGGCTGAAAAAAAAGTGGGCCGGGTTGGATTTGAACCAACGTAGGCAGAGCCAGCGGATTTACAGTCCGCCCCCTTTAACCACTCGGGCACCGACCCCCACTATTTGAACTTATCAGTTAATGGTCACTTTGTGTGAAAATGTTTTGGTTTTTTTGTTTCTTTCTAGATAGCATTTAAAAGAAAAGACCTAATTGCTGATGAATATTTTATTGATAAATGGGCCAAACCTAAATCTATTGGGTACTAGAGAGCCTGAAATATATGGAAATAAAACCTTGAATGATATTGAAAAAGATTTAATCAAAGTTGCCAAAGATAAAAGTATTAATCTTGAATGCTTTCAAAGTAACCATGAAGGTGAAATAGTTGATAAAATCCAAAACTCGGTTAAGAGTATCCAAGGAATACTTATAAATGCTGGAGCTTTGACTCATACTTCAATTTCTATAAGAGATGCGTTAATTGGATCAAAAGTTCCATTTGTAGAACTACATATCTCAAATATCTTTAGCAGGGAAGAATTTCGAAAAGAATCTTTTCTTACAGATAAAGCAATAGGAATAATAAGTGGATTTGGTATTACAAGTTATTTTCTTGCTCTTGAGGGGATTATTGAATTTTTAAATAGTAAGAAGTAAATGCTAGTAGATTTCAAAAGGCCTTCATCTGGCATTAAGTATTTATCCTCTTTATCCTCAGAAAATTGGCTAAAGCTAGCTTTATCGAATCCAATAGAGATACTTATTGATCATGCTCATTGTGAAAAAAAAGCTGCTGGAGTTGCAATTCAATTAATGTTTAGATATCCATCTGAACCAGGTCTTGCAGAAGTTTTGAGTCCTATAGCAAGGGAAGAGTTGGAGCATTTTGAAAAGATACTCTTTTTATTAAAGGATCTTGGTCATTCGCTTAAAGCTCTAAAACCGCCCCCATATGGAGCCGAATTGGCTAAATGTGTCAGAAAGGAGGAACCTTGTAGGATGTTAGACAGTTTCTTAATAGCAGGACTTATAGAAGCAAGAAGTCATGAAAGATTAAGTTTACTAGCATTGAATTCTGAGCACAAATCTTTCAAGTTACTTTATGAATCTTTACTTGAAAGTGAAGCAAGACATTTTGGGATTTATTGGAAACTAGCACTGACTAAATTCTCTAAATATGAAACTAACAAAAGATTAGAGGAATTATCTAATATTGAATCGGAGATCTTATCTCAAACTTTTGCTTTGCCAAGAATTCATAGTTAAGTGAATTTTGTTATTAATTTATGGGAATTAAAAAAACTTTAAAAAAGTTGTTTAGTTTTAAAAGTGATCTTGCATCATTAACCGTAGTTGGTGTTGGTCCTGGGGATAGTTCTTTACTAACTATTGCAGCAGTTCAGGCAATTAAAAAAGCTAAACTTATAGTCTTCCCAATTTCAAGTGATGATAGAAAGAGTTCATCTGCGGAAATAGTCAAAAAATATATCAAATTCAAGAAAAAAGTACCCATTATTTTTCCAATGGCAAGACAAGAATTTGATCCAGATCAAGTCTGGTCTAAAGCTGTGGATATAATTGTTAAATCTATTAGAAATAACGAATCTGTTGCTTTACTTTGTCTTGGAGATCCTTCGCTATATGCAAGTTCCTCTAATATTTTGAGAATAATAAACAATAATTATCCTGATATAGTTACAATGACAATACCTGGGATATCATCTATCTCAGCAGCAGCAGCTTTAAGTAATTTTGATTTATTGAAGAAAGGTGAGACTTTGATAATAAAAGAATGTCCTTCTTCTAAATCAGAATTAACAGCTCTAATAATTCAGACTAAAGTAAATAAAACTGTTTTAGCAGTAATGAAAGTTGGGAAAAGATGGAGTTCAGTTAAAGAAATTTTAGAAAAAGAGAAAATCATTAATAAATCTTTAATCGCTTTAAATGTAGGGATGCCTGATCAAATTATCCAAGATGCTTCAAAATATAATTTGGAGACCATGCCTTATTTTTCTTTGATTTTGATAAGACCTAATTAATGAATAACGAAAATTTTCTAAAACAAGAATTTAAATGGCCGATAAGTAAAGAAATATTGTTTCTAATACTTGAAGATAAAGTAAGTGATATTTTTGTATGTGAATTGGTATGGGAAAGACTTTTTTATATCAATGAACCTTCAAGGGATGGATGGATATCAAGTTACTTAACTCCCTCATTTTGGTCAGGAAAATTTACAAAAGCTCCTCAAATTATTTCTGAACGATCAGCTTCAGTTCACTTGACACGATCTATACCGAAAGATCACAAACAAAATTTAAAAAAAATTCTTAATTTTAAAGGTTATAAAATTAACGAACTTTATCCTAGAAGAACAAGAAGAGCAACTGCTGTTAATTGGTTGATCTATTGGGCTATTGACTCGAGTTCTTCTTTAGATGCTTTTTGTAAGTTACCTAAATTATCTCCCCCATCTCCTAATCCAGCAAAAGGTCATTATGGAGATCCTGAAATCAAATAAATATTTTTGTTTAGAGTAAAAGATCGTATTATGGGTATAGTTGTATTAGATCTAAATTTCTTAGGGGAATAATTGACTCTTCCATCAATAGCAATAATCGGAAGACCTAATGTTGGGAAGTCTACTTTGGTTAATAGGTTATGCCAAAGTAATGATGCAATTGTATTCGATAAACCTGGAGTTACCAGAGATAGAACTTATCAAAATGCTTCTTGGGGCGGGAGGGAATTTCAAGTTGTTGATACAGGGGGACTAGTTTTTGAAGATGATAGTGAATTCCTTCCTGAGATTCGTACTCAAGTATTTTTAGCATTAGAAGAGGCATCTCTTGCTTTATTTGTAGTTGATGGAAATCAAGGTGTAACTGACGGAGATTTATCTATTGCAAAATGGCTGAGAAATACAGCTTGTAAGACAATTGTTGCAGTAAATAAATGTGAATCTACCTCCTTAGGTATTTCTTTGGCCTCTGAATTCTGGAAATTGGGTTTAGGTGAACCCTATCCCGTCTCTGCTATTCATGGATCTGGAACGGGAGATCTGTTAGACCTTGTTATTGAAGGATTTCCTGAAGATTTAAATGTTGAAGATAAAGAAGAAAACATAATGATGTCAATTATTGGGAGACCAAATGTTGGGAAATCTAGTTTGTTAAATGCAATTTGTGGAGAAAAAAGAGCAATAGTTAGTGATATAAGTGGGACCACCACTGATTCAATAGATACTCTTATTAAGAAAGATTCCCGTCTATGGAAAATAGTGGATACAGCAGGAATAAGAAGAAAAAAAAATGTAAAATATGGAACTGAATTTTTTGGTATAAATAGAGCTTTTAAATCTATTGATAGAAGTGATGTTTGCATTTTAGTGATAGATGCTATAGATGGTGTGACTGATCAAGATCAAAAATTGGCAGGGCGAATTGAAGAGCAAGGTAGAGCATGTGTAATAGTAGTGAATAAATGGGATCTTGTTGAGAAAAATAATTCCACAATCTATCAAGTAGAAAAAGAACTTAGATCAAAATTATATTTTTTACATTGGTCAAAAATGATTTTCATTTCGGCTTTGACAGGTCAAAGAGTTGAAAATATTTTTGAGCATGCTCTTTATGCTGCAACCCAACATAGAAGGAGAGTTACAACTTCAGTCGTTAATGAAGTTCTCAAAGAGGCACTTGGATGGAAAAGTCCACCAACAAAGAGAAGCGGAAAACAAGGAAGACTTTACTATGGGACTCAAGTTAAAAACCAACCTCCCACTTTTACACTTTTTGTAAATGACCCCAAATTATTTGGAATTACATATAGAAGATATATTGAAAAACAAATAAGATTAAATCTTGGGTTTGAGGGATCTCCAATAATTTTACTCTGGAGAGGGAAGCAGCAAAGAGACCTAGAAAAGGAGACATCTAAAAAAAATATTAATATTATTCAAAAAGATTAATGAATATTCTTACTAAATTTCCTATCGGACAATATGTTGATGGTAATAGTAGTTGGTTAAGAATAATCGACAGTAGATTAAAGATAATTGCAGTATCGATTTTTCTAATTACTCCAATTTGGGCAGGCCCATTGTGGAGACTAAGTTTAGTTATTTGTTTGATATTTATTACTTTTATAAGTTTGATACCCCCTAGAGTTTGGTGGCGATCACTCCTCTTCCTTTTAGGTTTATCATTATTTATTGGATTTTTGTCTTTAATAGCATCTTCTGATATTCAATCTCTTGATAGCTCTTTAAGAGATCCTAATGAATTGAATTTGATTTTAGAAAGTCAGGAAAATTGGAATATTTTAGAAATTCCATCCAAGAAAATAGGATTTATAACTTTTGGGCCCCATAACCTATCGAGGAAAGCTTTTGAGTTAGGAATAAAAACTTCAACTTTAATATTTACTGTTATTCATAGTGTGAATTTGATGCTACTAACAACATTACAAGAAGATATTGTCTGGGCCTTAAGTTGGTTTATGAAACCTTTAGGAAAAGTTGGGTTA
>QCVY01000047.1 GCA_003208695.1 Prochlorococcus sp. AG-686-P16
TAATTCAAAACCACTGGAAACAATATGGAAGAAATTATTATTCAAGGCATGATTATGAGGCTATCCCTTCTACTATTGCAAATCAAATATTCAATGATTTATCATCAAAGCTTCCAATTTTAAAAGAAAATAAGTTTGCTGGAAATTTTGTAAAACAAGCAGATAACTTTTCATATTTAGATCCAGTAGATAATTCGATTAGTAAAAATCAAGGATTAAGAATTATACTCGAGGATAATTCCAGAGTAATCTTACGTTTGTCAGGAACTGGTACAAAAGGTTCAACTTTAAGATTATATTTCGAAAAATTTTCAAGTTCTCAACAAAATTTAGTTTTAAATCCTCAAGTCGCTCTAAAAGCTCTAATTAATGATTTAGATCAATTATTAGATATTTCAAAACTTACCAAAATGGAAAAACCTACTGTAATTACATAAATTTTTAAAATGATTTATTCTTAGTTTAAAAATTATGGAGTCAGATAATTTATTTAGAAATATTTATCAAATACAAAGTAATGCTCCATTAGCAGATAAATTAAGGCCGAAGAATTTAGATGACTTTTTTGGTCAAGAATCTATCTTAGGAAATAACTCTTTATTGAGAAATGCAATCTTGAATGACAAGGTAGGAAATATTATTTTTTTTGGCCCACCTGGTGTAGGTAAAACAACTTTAATTGAGATTATATCTTCTAATACTCGTTCCTCGTTAGTAAAGTTAAATGCTGTTTTGTCTAGTATTAAGGAATTAAGAACTGAAATTGCTAATGCGAAGGAAAGGTTACTGAGTTCTAATAGGAAAACAATTTTATTTATTGATGAGGTACACAGATTCAACTCAGTTCAACAAGATGCTTTGTTGCCATCAATTGAAAACGGTACTATAACTTTTATTGGTGCTACAACAGAAAATCCTTTCTTTGCCGTAAATAAAGCTCTAATAAGTAGAGCTCGTATTTTTTCATTACTTCCTTTAAATAAAAATGATTTGAAGAAAATAATTGAAAAAGTAATAAAGTATTACTCTTGTCTTCAAGATTCTAAAACTATCGAAATAACAGAAGAGGCAATTAATCATTTGGTAAAATTTTCTGGAGGCGATGCGAGGAATCTCATAAATGCTTTAGAGTTAGGTATAAATATTACAAAGGAAAATAAAGACAAATTAGTTGTTATTAATTTGCAAATTGCTGAAGATTCAATCCAACAGAAAAATATTGTTTATGACAAAAATGGCCAAAATCATTTTGATGTTATTAGTGCTTTTATAAAATCTATTAGAGGCTCAGACCCAGATGCGACTTTATATTGGCTTGCCAATATGGTTGAAGCCGGTGAAGATCCAAATTTTATTTTTAGAAGACTTTTGATTTCTGCTTGTGAGGATATTGGTCTTGCAGACCCTAATGCAATAGTTGTTGTGCAGTCTTGTTGTGATGCTTTTGATCGAGTTGGTTTTCCTGAAGGTTTATTTTTTCTTTCTCAAGCTTCTTTATACCTGGCAATTTCTCCAAAGAGTAATAGTACTAAATCAATTTTTAAAGCAGTAGAGGCATTTAAGTCTACTAATATATCGTTAGTTCCGAATCATCTAAAAAATAATGCTAGTAATTACTTAAATCCCCATAATTTTCAAGGGAACTGGTTGCAACAAGAATATCTGCCAACTGATTTAAGAGGAATAAAATTTTGGAAACCCAAAGATTCTGGATGGGAAAAAAATAGATATGAAGAGTTACGTAAAAAACGAAAAAGTTAAACTCTCCAACTGCTGCAAATAATATTAGGCATGAAGTAAGAGCTATCTTTATAAGCTAAAGAGATAGTCCATTTATAAAAAGTAATTTGGGTAAATTTCAACTTTAGTTTTTTCTTTTTATGAAATAGTGTTTTCTCGTTTTCAGAATATTGCCATTCTTTTATGTCTTTAGCTAACTTGCCATGATCCCATTTTATCGCAGCTTCAACTGCACACCATTGATTTAAAATGGAGTTTTTAGATAATTCTCTCTTATTCTTTGATCTATTCGAGTTGAAGAAATATTTTTTTGCTAATTTCTCATAATTAAAATCTCTATCAATTTCTGAGATTTGCCAAAATACATATGCCCATTCTGGGTCCCTGGGCAAAAATACTATTTTGGTATTAACCTCTTCTTTTACTGATTGAGAAGTAAATTCTGAGATCTTTGGAGAAGTATTTTTAGTTGAGGTTTTAATATCATTTTCAGTAGTATTTTTTTGATATTTATCAACAAGATCAATTAATACAGCTTTTGTTTTTCTACTATATAAAGGTATAGATAATTTACTAGCTTCTTGACGCAGTTGTCTGAGGGTTAGACTAAGTAGATATTTTTTATTCTTGATCCCATCAACCACTTTTAAAACTCCATAATTTGCATGGAATAAGTATGTTCTTTTTTTCTGCAGTTTGGGTGACATTAGAGACAGTCGTCAGGATCTTCTGACTACTTTCAAGTTTTTAAATTTTGCAACTTTCTTGTAAATACTTGGCATAAAAGAATTTTGAAGAAATCTAGAAATCTATAACTTATAAATTAATTTTCTATTTTTTTAAATTTTATTACCTTGAATTGTTAAGAACTCAACAAAAATATATTTTTTCTTCGGGATCACTTCATATTAATTATCCTGTTTTTGTTCAACTAAAGTGATTAAATCATCAAGATCCAATTCTTTGAAATTTTTTTCAATACTCTTAGAAAAAAAGTTTAATTTTTTAGCGGCAGAAGACATTTGTTCATAAAAAAGTTGATTGAAATTTTTATCATTAAACTTCTGAGATTGTTTTTCACACCATTTTTGAAGAAGTTCATCTTCTTCAAACAAAGATTTTTCATCTTTTCCTATTTCCTTGAAGATTTCAAGGCAATGGGCTAGTAATCTAACGTGGTGCTTTTTAATTATGGGCAAATTCAGTTGATCTATATTTTTCACGATCTCATCGCTTAACGGACTTGGAAAAGAATTTGTTTGATTAGACATTAATTTTTTAATTTAAATAAAGATAAAAACTCAATATTGGGCATATATTTAGCTAAAGTATAGATAACTAATTGTAATAGATTAATTAATAGAAATTATGGTAACTAAAAATTTAGTTAAAGATGTTGTATCTGAACCATACAAATATGGTTTCGTTACCGATATCGAAACTGAAAAGATTTCCAAAGGGCTAAATGAAGATACAATTCGATTAATTTCAGAAAAAAAAGAAGAGCCTGAATATCTTCTTAATTTTAGACTTAATGCCTTTAGGAAATGGCAAAAAATGAAGGAGCCTAACTGGGCAGACCTAGGTTACAAAAAGATTGATTATCAAGATATAATTTATTATTCTGCACCCAAACAAAAAGAAAAGATTTCCAGCTTAGATGAAGTTGACCCCAAACTCTTAGAAACTTTTGATAAATTAGGAATTCCTCTTACTGAACAAAAAAAACTTACAAACGTTGCTGTTGATGCAGTATTTGATAGTGTTTCTATTGCAACAACTTTCAAAAAAGAACTTGCTGAGCATGGAGTAATCTTTTGTTCTATTAGCGAAGCAGTCAAAGACCATTCAGATTTAATAGAAAAATATTTAGGTTCTGTAGTACCGGCTAATGATAATTATTTTGCTGCCTTAAATTCTGCGGTTTTTAGTGACGGTTCATTCGTTTACATCCCAAAAGGAGTTAAGTGTCCGATGGATCTTTCATCCTATTTTAGAATCAATAGTGGGGATTCCGGTCAGTTCGAAAGAACTTTAATTATCGCAGAAGAATCTAGCTCCGTTAGTTACCTTGAAGGATGCACAGCTCCAATGTTTGATACTAATACTTTACACGCAGCAGTGGTAGAACTTATCGCCTTAGACGATGCCTCAATTAAATATTCAACAGTACAAAATTGGTATGCTGGAAATGAAGAAGGAGTTGGAGGAATCTTTAATTTTGTCACCAAAAGGGGGAAATGTTTAGGTAAGAGAAGTAAAATAAGTTGGTCCCAAGTTGAAACAGGCTCTGCCATAACATGGAAATATCCTAGCTGTCTTCTTTTAGGAGAAGAATCGGTAGGAGAATTTTATTCTGTAGCACTTACTAATAACCTTCAACAAGCCGATACAGGTACAAAAATGATTCACATCGGTCCTAGAACTAAATCAACAATAGTTAGTAAAGGGATTAGTGCTGGCAATTCAGTTAATAGTTACAGAGGTCTTGTAAAAATGGGTTCAAAAGCTTCTGGATCAAGAAACTACAGTCAATGTGATTCAATGTTAATAGGCGATCAAGCTGCTGCAAATACATTTCCTTATATTCAATCTCAACAACCTAATTCGGAAATTGAGCATGAAGCAAGTACATGTAGAATTTCTGAAGATCAACTTTTTTATTTACAAAGCAGAGGTATTGAATTTGAAGAGGCTGTATCAATGATGGTAAGTGGCTTTTGTAGAGATGTATTCAATCAACTACCAATGGAATTTGCCGCTGAAGCTGATAAGCTGCTTGCCCTCAAATTAGAAGGTTCAGTAGGATAATTAATTAATTTCTAAAGTGTGATGCAAAGCAAAACAAGAGAATTAGATCCAATATTAGAAGTAAATAATCTTTTTGCATCTATAGAAAATCTTCCTATTTTAAAAGGAGTAACCATTTCAGTTAAACCTGGTGAAATTCACGCAATCATGGGTAGAAATGGATGTGGCAAAAGTACTCTTTCCAAGATTATTGCAGGTCATCCATCATACAAAATAACTAAAGGCGAAATAAAATTTATTGGAAATGATATTCAGTCTTTAGAACCAGAAGAAAGAGCTCAATCTGGTATTTTTCTTGGTTTTCAATATCCAATTGAAATTCCAGGAGTAAGTAATCTTGAATTTCTTAGAGTGGCAACAAATGCAAGAAGAAAATTTCTTAATAAAGAAGAACTAGATACTTTTGACTTTGAAGACTTAGTAAAACAAAAACTTGACTTAGTCAAAATGGATTCTGCCTTTTTATCGAGGAGTATTAATCAAGGTTTTTCAGGTGGCGAAAAAAAAAGGAATGAAATATTACAAATGGCATTATTAGAACCAAAAATTGCAATTTTGGATGAAACAGACTCAGGTTTAGATATTGATGCACTTAGAATAGTCGCTTCTGGCATAAAGAAAATATCAAATGAACGAACCGGAATCATATTAATCACTCACTATCAAAGGCTATTAGACGAAATAAAACCCGACTATGTCCATGTAATGTCAGATGGTCAAATAATAAAAACTGGAGGGAGTGATCTTGCCCTAGAACTTGAGAAACATGGATATGAATGGACTGATAATTTTATAAAAGAGCAATAAATCAATGCAAATTATTGAAGAAATCAAAAAGGACGAATTAATTAGTAATCCAACTGAAATACAAAAAATTTGTCTTGATAAATTAAAATTAAATCCGTTACCAAATATCAAGAGTGAATACTGGAGACTTTCAAATAAATCCAAATTTTCAAGCTTTTTAGATCATTCAAATAAAAATAAAAAATCTAAAGTTAATTTCCCATATAAAAAAGCCTCTCACAATATCATTAGACTTATAATTGGTGAGAACAACCCGATCAATTTAGAAGAAGAAAACTATTCAATAAAAAAATTAAAAGAGATAGAAATAGTAGATTATATTAAAAAAAATATATCAAACTTTAATCAAAATGATCATTGGAGTGATCTACTCAATCATTGTTTAAGTTCTAAAGAAAACATCTTAGGATTAAAGATTTCTGGCAATAAAATTCCTCCTCTTGAGATATTCAGCGCTGCCTCACCTGACTCTTTTAATGCTAAAACACTTATTTTATTCTTTGAAAAGAATTCTAAAGTCAATTTATTACAAATTAATCTCGGAAACGAACATTCTTCACTATCTCAATCCACTTATTTCTGTTTAGAAGAAAATACTTCGGTAAATCATGGTGTAGTTTCCTATGGAGAAAGCAAATCCAATTTATTAAATTCTTTAAATGTAATTCAAAAGGCTAAAAGTGAATACAGCTTAGGATCATTACATTTCAAATTTAATTATGCACGATTTGAAATCCGTATTAATCAATTAGATGGGAATGCCAAAACAAATATAAAAGGAATACAAATAACAAAAAATAACGACCAAATAGCTACTTATACAAAAATGCAATTTAACGGCCCTAATGGATTTTTAGATCAAATTAATAAATCCTTGGCAGATGATAAATCACATGCTGTCTTTGAAGGTTCCATCATTGTTCCAAAAATTGCGCAAAAGACCGATGCGTCACAATTGAGCAGGAATCTACTTTTATCGAGATACGCAAAGATAGATACTAAACCTCAGTTAGAAATAATTGCTGACGACGTAAAATGCAAACATGGTGCAACTATTTCACAACTTAATGAAGAAGAACTTTTCTATATGAGATCAAGAGGACTCACGTTAGCAGAAGCCAGTAAACTACAATTAAGTTCCTATATACAAGAAATTATTTCAAGTATTCCTATTTCAAAAGATAGATGGGATTTGCTTGATAAAATTTTA
>QCVY01000048.1 GCA_003208695.1 Prochlorococcus sp. AG-686-P16
CCAAGTACAACACCAGTAGCTATAGAGCGGAAAGCAGAGGGTAAAGTTATTTTTAATATTGTTGTATACATACTCGCTCCAACTCCAAGAGAGGCATACCTTAATTCGTTCGGTACTAACTTTAAACCCTCATCAGTGGTTTTTATTACAGAAGGCAACATCAATATTGAGAGTGCCATCCCTCCAGCCAAGCCACTATACATACTTCCAAATAAAATTTTAGTAGAAACGATTAGGGCATAAATAAATACACCTGCAATTATTGAAGGAACACCAGCTAAAACATTAACTCCAAATCTAATAAACCTTGAAAAAGGTCCTCCTTTTGAATATTCAGCTAAATATATACCACCACCAACACCTACTGGTATCGCAATAATTGAAGCAATGGTAGTGATTATTAATGTCCCGATTAATGCAGGGTTAATTCCACCTGCATCTAAATCATCTCCAGGAGGGTTGGGCTCTAAAGTAAATAACTCAGGAGTTATCTGAGCTCCACCTTTGATTAGAATATAAGTTACCAAAAATATCAAAGGAAGTATCGCTATAACTACACAAATTAAAGACAAAGAAGTAAAAACTTTATCTCCTATATTTCGAGATGAATTTTTCTGGTAAAAAAGTGAATTCATAATATCTAATATTTGAGACTAAATTTCTTAACTAGCCATTGAGCAAAGATATTTACCACCAAAGACAAAATCATCAGAACAAATGCTGCATAAAACAATGAGGAAACTTGACTTCCATCAGCTTCTCCAAATTGATTTGCGAGCATGGAGGAAATAGTATATCCAGGAGATAATAAAGACCAACTAAATGCATTAGAGTTACCGATAATCATTGTTACAGCCATAGTTTCTCCCATAGCCCTACCTAAAGCTAATAAAACTCCAGCCATAATTCCTGACAATGCAGCTGGCAAAATTACTGAAAAAATTGTTTTCCACCTACTAGCTCCAATTCCATAAGAAGCATTTCTAAGTTTTTTAGGGACTTGATTAAGCGAGTCTCTAGCAATAGAGGTCACGATTGGTAAAAGCATTACAACTAAAATCAATATCGCCAGCAAGGAATTCCTACCAGCTGGTTCTGTATTAAATAAAGGAACCCAGCCAAAGAAATTATGTAAAAAGACAAAAAAGGCTCTAAAAAAAGGTTCCATAACAAATATTGCCCATAATCCCAATACGACTGAAGGTATAGCAGCTAGAAGTTCAACAAAAGATCCTATTATTTCTCTAAAGACTTTAGGTACAAAATCTTCAGTAATAAATATTGCGGTTCCTACCCCCAAAGGAATAGTTATCAATAATGAAAGGAAAGAGGTTATTAATGTTCCATAGATTGCAGTAAATGCTCCATATTCATCTTTTACTGGATTCCATTCAGAGGTCACAAGAAATTTTAGACCATACCTTGAGAATGATTCAAATGACTGAAAAAAGACTACTAAAAAAATTCCTAAAAGTATGATCGCTACAAAACTGGAAAAAACTAGAGCAGTATTCTTAAAAATAACATCTATATTTTTTTCAATCCCGAATCTTTTTCGATTCTTGAAAAGAGCTAATTTCTCTTCCATTAAAAAAAGAATATCTTTATAAATCTACTACTAAATGGTTGAAAAGACTTTAAGAGTGGTTAAAGGAATATGAAAGTCATGATAATTTGAAATCTATTGAAAAATTTATCTACCTATTCTTCCAACAGCCTCAATTGATTTTTTTAAAATTTCTCCTTTCAAGGGAACGAAACCCAAGGCAGGAGCTTTATCTTGATATTCATCGCTGAGCAATTTATAGAATGTATCTTGAATTGCTTTAGTATTCCTCCCATTACCTTTTTCATAAGTAAGTATCCAAGTTAAGGTTGCTATTGGATAAGCTCCTTGAGCCGTGGGGTTTGGATTTTTACCAGCCAAGTTCTTATCTAGAATTATTTCATTTAAAGCTATTGCTCCTGATTCAGTATTTGGAGTAACAAATTCACCTGATAAATTCTGAAGTGCAGCTGCTTTCACATTACCTTTTATATATGATTGATTGACATAACCAATAGCTCCGGGAGTATTTTGTATAACACCCGCGACACCAGAATTAGCTTTTGCTCCAACTCCCGAAGGCCATTTAACAGATTTACCAGTACCTAAATTCCAAGTTTTAGAGAAAGCTTCCATAGAATTTGTAAAAGCTTTAGTCGTGCCTGAACCGTCGGAACGATGCGCCCAAGTTAATTTACCTGATTTACAACCTAATTCTTTCCAGTTTTTAATCATACCCAATGCAACTTGTACTGCTTGCTCTTGAGTAAGTTTCAAATAGCAATCATAGTTATATCCAAACGCAATTGTTCCGCCAACCATCGGTATTTGAACAAGTCCTCTAGTAATTTTTTTTATATCAGCTTCTTTCATAGGATCATCTGATGCGCCAAAATTTACAGTTTCGTCTATGAAAGCTTTTCTTCCAGATCCAGAACCTACTGCTTGATAATTAACTCTAGGGCCTCCAGATTTAGCTAAGTCAAAAAACCACCTGGTATAAATTTTTGAAGGAAATGATGCACCAGCTCCACTCAATCTTTTTGAAGCCATCGCAGATGGAGAAAGTATTAATAAAATTGCAGAAGAGAAAATGAAAGCTTTTTTGAAAAGGTCCATTAATTGATGAGAACTAAGTATGTCAAATGTAAGATAATTTACAGACTTTAAGTAATTTTAAAATTGAAAGAAAATAAAATCAAATTATTTTAATATCACTATTTCAAGAGCTCAACTGAAACTACAAGATTTCCTAAAAGTCTATTAAGGGTAGTTAGTTGTTCCTTACTTCCAAAAGCAATTAATACCTGACCAGGCTGAAGTAAGAAATCGCCCCCAGGATTTGTTAATAACTTTTCATCTTCCTTTATTGCCAATATTTTAGCTCCACTCTTTTTACCTATTCCAAGCTCTAAAAGAGTAATTTTTTCTGCTGTACCAAACAGACTTATATCATTACTTAGTTCAAATTCTTCAATTTCACATTCACTTCCCGCCAATAAATCCAAGAAGTCAATAGCTATTGGTCTTAGAGCCATTGATGCCATAGCTCTTCCAGCTGCTATATAAGGACTAACAACAATACTTGCTCCAGCTAATCTCAATTTACTTGCAGCTTCCTCTGTTCCAGCTCTAGCAATTACTCTTATTGAACTTCTTATCCCTTTAGCACTTAGAACGACATATAAATTAGCAGCATCATTAGGCAAGGTAACAACCAAACTTTTACATTTATCTAATCCAGCTAGTTTTAAAGTTTCATCAAGAGTTGCATCGGCACAAAGCACTTCTAATCCATTATCTTCAGCAATCTTTTTTCTATCTTCATCGCTTTCTACAACAATAATAGGAATATTTTGTGTTTTTATCTGGTTAGATATTTCCTGTCCTACCCTACCATATCCGCACAAAATTACATGATTTTCCATTTTTCTAAGAATTCTTTTAAAACGTAATTCGTTTACTCTTTGAAAGTAGCCGGATTCAAATAATCTAACAGCTTTTTGAAAGGTAAATTGAATAAAAATTAATCCACCAACGATTATTAGAACAGTGATAATTCTGCCTTCAGGACTTAAAGTTTGAACTTCACCAAAACCAATAGTGGTTATGGTGATAAGAACCATCCATAAGCAATCACCCCAATCCCATCCCTCTGTAATTCGATACCCAATAGCACCTAAAAAAAACAGAAAGAATAAAGAATAAATAAGACCAAACCAAGGTCTTAAGTAGTCTTTAATAAAATAGAACTCGAATAATCTAAGTTTCATATTTCCTATTATCGTTAACTATTTAAAATTTTCACAATATTTTTTTATTATGTATTTAAAAGAATTTATTAATTTTGTGAAATACATATTCAGTCGGATATTAATATTTATTTTTGTAGCATTCTGCATTAAGCAAATGCTTTCTGTTTCAGGGGTGATTTAAATCTCTCAAAACAATTATTTATTGTTTTACTTTTACTGACTCAATTAAAAAATCAGACGCTGATCTCAACCAGTCAGCTACAGTCAAACGCAAATCAGGCTGAGAGTATACTAAAGCGACAATAATCGCAACTAAAATTATTTTCACCATTGCTCTTAAAATATTCTTTTGAATTAAAGCACATCTATAAGGTAAAAAGAACCTTAAATGAATAAAAATCAGACTAATTACTTAAATTAAATTTTCTCTAATTGATTAAATAAATATTCTACCCTTCTTAAATTTACTCCTAAATCTGATTGGCCTAATCTTGCCGCTGATCTTATTTGGATTATCCCTTTGGACCTATCAACATAACTTCTTGCATCGAGTTTTAAAATCTCAAGATCATCTGGAAATCTGAATATTGCACTTCTGCAAACACCTCTCCAGTAATTTTTACCACTTTCAAGTACTTCAGTTCTTGGTAAACACTCAGCTAAAGAAACGAGTTGAATAAATTTTTGATCAACATTTATTAGTTTCTTTTCCACTAAAACACTATTTAATGGATTTGTTATTGGAGCAAGTCCTTGAGCTGTATAAGTCATATTATTGAAAACTGTCCTAATGTTCTAACTGATTTTGCATACAACTCGAGAGCAAAAATAATAACTAATTAGTCCTGAACGAATAGATCTTTCTAAAAAATATTATTTTTATAAGCTATTTAAAACTTTAGATTTTTGATTATCTTCTTTGATAAAGAGGGTTGTCTATTCTGACTAGTTTTCAAATTTCTTATCCAAAACACAACTCCAATTAACAAAAAAAGTTCAATTATTATTCCTAAACCAACCGCATTCATAATTGTTTTTTCTCCTTTTTCTTTTTAGATCCCTCAATATAAGGAACAAGAATATTTAATAACCACTTTTTAAAAGAATTAATTAGATTCATTATTTACTTATCCTTCCTCCACAAGCTTCTTCCTTTAATAAGATCTTCAATGTTAGGCCAGGCTGCTATTAATTCCTTAAGGGCTTTTCTATTTGGAGTATAAAAAATACATGAGAATGCACTAATTAAATAAAGAATGAACCAGATTTTATTTTCTGAATAAGCTAAAAAGAATGAGAAGATAAAACTTCCAACAAAGAAAAAGAAAAATAATCTATTTATTACTTCAAGAGGCAAAGGATTTAAGCCTTGATATCAGTAAGGAAGAAAAAGAATATTGTGAAATTGAGGATAAAAAACTTTTTATTTTTTATTCTTGAAGTAACAAGTCAAATCAATACGATGGTTCTAGATCATAAATCGATTCTTTAATACTCTTTTCACTAATTATCTCAAAGGTAAGTTCCTGATTTAAGGCATTAATGTAGGAAGTGTAGAGTTTGTCCCAAACGAATTCAAACTCATCTTTCGTAAGGTTTTTAAAAAGAATTTCTCCTTTAAAATAAATGTGATAAGAATCAAACATCATGAAAAATCTTTTCTAACCTTTTTTAACGCAGCTAGATATGTATGACGTATTGAAAGCTACTAAAAGAAAATTTTTAAAAATTTCCTAATGCTTTTTTTAATCCATTCGAGTATTCATTTTCTCCTTTTTAAATAAAGACACTGTTTCATCAAGATCTAAACAAGGTTGAATATTAATATCCATAAGTCTTCTCCATGGATGCCATTGTTTCCAAATTGTTTCTAATGAATCTGCACTAACAACGGAATGACCAATGCCATTTTGGATCATAAAAATCCATGAATGAACTTCATAGTTCTCAGGTCTATTTTGAGGTCCTCCGGATTCATACCAATTAATAAGCATTTCTCCTCCTTCTTCTTGATCTTCACCGTCAGCAAATTCATAAGAAATTAAATATCTTTGCATGTAATTTGAAATTTTTAATATTTTAGCTTGATAATACAGTATTGCCTTTCAATTATTTGATTGCTAAAAATCTTATAGAATCAAGTCTTGTCGATGATCTTAAGAATTGAAAAAATCAAAAAGAACATTTTAAGTAATGTTTTATTTATAAATAAAACCATTTTTGAATATTTTCAAAAACATGATCTTTTTGTCTGATTTGAAGTATGTGAAATTTTGACTTAAATTT
>QCVY01000049.1 GCA_003208695.1 Prochlorococcus sp. AG-686-P16
TCCCAGTATTAAGGTAAACCTTTACTGTCGCTAATTCTTTGCCTTCTTTTTTAGACATAATTTTTCTATTTAAATAAACACATCCAAGCTATCAAGGAGAACAGCACTAAGGCAAGACTAAAAATACTTTTACTACTTGCCTTACCTTGTTTCTCAGTTGATTTAAAAGGTAATAATGCCATAAATACATTTATAAAATTAGATACTACTATTGCATGGCATTTTAATATGACAAGAAAGTTTTATACAGGAATCTGTATTAGTTAAGCTTAAAAGTTTTTAACTATTACCTGATAACATCACTTATTAAAAAGTAAATTTTAAAGTATAGTTATTTATATTCAAAAACAAACAAAAAATTATTCAAATTATTTTCAGTGAAACTATTGCTTTTTAAAAATTGCATTCTGATTAGATAACCAAAAAATAAGAAAAAGAAAGAATGCTAATAATGCTCCAGAAAAAATCGAAATAAAGAAGAATCCAGTTGTTAAATCAGAATCAACAAAAAATAAATACATTTAAATCTAATTTATTAATGGATATGATCTACTTCATTATGATTTTGACTATTATGACCATGCGCGATGCCTAATTCATGTAATCTTGCATGCTCTTTAATTGTATCTCTTAATTTATAGGATGATGGTCCTACTGTTGTATATATTCCATATCCTATTGAACCAAAAAGTAGTAGGCCAATACTCCCTAAAAGTAAAAATAATGTTGGATCTTTAGTTACACCTACCATGTTTTTTGAAATTAAAATACTCATATAAACATAGATATTTTATTTAAAAGATTCAAGTTCAAAATTTATAAACTAAAGGGACAAATTATAATCTTAAATATAAAAGTTAAGTGGTTAAAATGTATTTATTAATTAAAATTAAATATTAATTATCACGAATATATCTATTAAAAATATTTTTCAAAGTAACTTAAAGTACATAACACTGTTTGAAGAATTTTAAATCTCTTGTAAATAAAGAATTTCAATAAAAAATATATATTTGAAAGTTGGTATAAACTAATAAGCAATTAACTCTTTTTTTATGGAACTTGAGTCGATTTCAACTACAAGTAATAATCCTCCCCAAAATGGGGTTGGTAAGAAGTTTTTAATCATTTCTATCTCACTGACAGTACTATTAAATCTCTCTGTTGGTATTTGGTTTTATATATACGTTCAACAAAACGGTTTAGATAAATTTTTAATCAAATGAAAAGGTTCCTTCTTCCAGTAATAGTTCTATTAGGTGTTATTTATGGTTGTGGTTTATTTTGGCTACTTTGGAATTAAGAAATTATTGAGGGTTGGTATAAACTCATAAGTAATTAACTTATTTTCTAAAAGCATTTGTATTTTCTTTTAGCTGAAATAATACAACCTATAAATTGTGTTTTAGTTTCAGAGAATGTTCCTAGTATTTCTATAGTTTTATCTGAAAGAAGATCTAATGATCTAAAGGGAGTCCTTACAATTGAGAATAATGTTAAAGGTAATTTTTATACTTATAAACCAACAAAAGAAGAACCATCAAGCTGGAGTTTTGAAAAACCAAATATTAAATTTAATGGAGAAACGATACTATTAAAGGGTAATGAAATATGGCACCCTTACCAATCAAAAATCAAAGCACATGAGGTGAATAAAGTTTTCTTTTCTGGATTGTCCTCAAATTTTTCAAAGGTTACCAATGAAAGAGATTTACTAAAGGCGGCTTCTGGTTTTTTTAAAATTGGCAGTGGTTGTCTTGGAGGGAGGGTTAAAAAGGTTTAGCCATTTCTAGAAAATAAATAGCTTTTCAAATAAAACCTTTAATGGTCATAACAAGTTGCGCATTCTTCACAATCTTTACACTCACAAGGACAAGTACAACCGCAGCCAGGACATACTTCTTTTTTATCCGCAAAATTAATATTATTTATAATAATATTTTGTGATAATAGATTAACCATAATAGATAAATTATTATTGTTATTAACTATAGAGAATATATGTCTAAAATTCAACTATAAGCTTACTTAACGCATTAAGTAATATGCTAAAGATGAAAATGAAAATCATATTTAAAATTAAATAATAATAATAAATTCTAATTTGCATTTTAAGATTTTAGAATTAAAAATACGCAAACTTATTGATAATTAGTTTTTTAGTCATTAAACTGAAAATTAAATATTATTTTCACAGATGTCAGATAATTGCGAATTAAAGTGGCAACCAACTAAAGACCAGCTAGACAACATGATCTTGCCTGCCTATACAGATATGGCAAAACAGAGTGTTGCTTATGTTAATAAATTTGGGTGCCCTCCTGAATATGTTGCAGATATGCTGAGAGATATTGCAGATGCACTAACTTCTATTCATCCTGAATCTGAATCTGATAGCGGTTGCTCTTGTTGTTAAAGTATTAAATTTTAATTTTTTTATAGAGATAAATTAATTTCCGCCTTCTCCAAAATTATAGGATGGCGTAGTATCTTGGCTTTTTATCTTTACTCCATTTACTACATTACTAGAAATATTTTTTAGTTCACTTCCTGTAAATTTAAATCCTGAATCATTTGCGATTTTGGCAATTTCATCAGCAGTTCCAACACTCAAAACCTGATCAAGAAGTTTTTTATTATTTTGAATTTCAATCAAAAATTTTTTTATTTGATCCTCAGACACAAGAAGTAAATTTAATTTGTTGAACTAACTAATAATAAAAGCACCTTAGAAAAACTTAAAGGTTTCTTCTGAAATAAATAAAAGGTTATTCACATTGGTATAATTTTTTTCTTTTTATAGGTAAATATTTTATTCTTATCCCAAAATTTTCAGTGCATTAGTTAACTTATATCTATTACTAAAAGAAATATGTTTGAAGCACTTATTTATTTAATCATTGGAATATTTCAAGATAATTAAGGAAATTATCAATTATGGAATCATCCCAACAAATAATACTTATGGCTTTAGGTTTGCTAATTGTGATCTTTGCTGGAACATTGGCTCTTAGACTTGGCATAAGCTTAAGGGAATAAATTCTATGGATTTCAAATCTTTATTACCTTTAATTATTGGCTTATCAGTTTGGATCTATGGGACTGTCTTGTTAGTAAGAAAACTTTCAGCGAAAATTCCCTTCAAAAAGATTCCAGAAGAAAATTAGAAAAAATAAATTTATAGTGATTTAATAAATTTAAAATAATTAGTACTTTAGTTAGCAACAAAACCCACAACTAAAGTTGAGAAATTTTCAGAAACTATCTTTAAACAATGTTAGAACTAATTAAAATAATTTTTGAATAAATGTCTTTAGCAATATATTTGATTCCAATTTTTATATTTGGCTCAATCTTTCTTTTCAAATTAGCTAAAGATCTCGCTAATGAGAGGAAAAGTGAGAAAAAAAATTAAATTTTCAATTCAATTTTTAATTACAAAAATTATCAATAAAAAGTATAAATTAAGAATAATTGTTTAAATTAATTTCTCTATAGTCCATCTATAGCCACCACTTCTATTATTTTCGCGATAACAAATTCCAATTAAATCTCCATTTTTTCTTCGTAATGAACACTCTATGCCGTCTTGTGTTTTATAGAAGCTTGATGAGTTAGGGCAAATCTCCTCTCCCTCTTGATACATTTTTTTAATTATTAATGCCCATATCTCTTTTAACTCACTATCTTCCTCTGTATTAAATTGCATTTAATTATTTTTAAATAATATAAATCCAAAAAATAATATTAAATTTTATTTTTTACTAATCTCTATTTCATTATCTACATTCTGAAATGATACAAGTTACCTCGCAATATAAAGCAAAGATCATCATTACCAAATCTAAAGTCACTCTACTTATTAGAGACTTTGATAGATAATAAATCTAGAGTTGAAAGCATCATAAACAGAATATTTATCCTAGCTATGATGCTGCAGAGATACAGAGACAAAGAAGAAGAAGTATTGAGAAGATAGGTCAAAAAAAGAGGGCGTTATGTTCGCTCCCTTAAAAAACTGAATCATCCCAATCACCTCGGCTAGAAAGGGTCTTTTTTTTTTTGCTGAAAGCAACTTAGTCTCTAATTATTTTGTCTTAGTAAGTATTAAAAGCCAACCAAAGATTATTGCAAAAGCCATCAGGGAAGAAAAAATACTATTCCACTGAGCAGTATCTATTAAATATCTTGCTATCAAAAGGGGAACAAATAATACAACAAAATACCAATAAATAATAGAAAGGAAGCCAAACAACAAAGCCAAAAGAATATAAAAAGGTAAAATGAAAAAAAATCTTTTTCTTTCAATTTTTGAATATTGTCCTATACCTATTTTCCCCCAATAACCTCCATTTAATTGAAGAAAAAACTTTAAGAATATTCCGTAAGTTTTTACAAAAAACTTAGCGAATTCTAGTAATGGTTTAAACATTGCCTTTATTAAATGTGAGAAAAAGTTCACAAGTATTTTTTACTTATATGAATTAAGCATACTGCCCAAAATTTTTCTTATATAAGAGAAAGATAGAATAAATCTTAAATTTTGCTGGGAAATCTTTAATGGACCTATATTTTTTTAAAATTAACTCTATAGATTGTTTATAGAGTCAAAAAAATTTCACAAGTTAATTAAGACTTATCATAATTATCAAGGATAAATTCAATTAACAATTTTTAAAAATCACTTTCCAAATTTAAAGCTATAAAGAAATAAAAGGTTCATAAATAAAATTGTCATTTAATATCAAAATTTTAGAAAATCTAATAGCAGATTTTGTTAATGATATTTCTTATAAAAGAATTTCAAATAAATTGAAAACAAAAGATTTAATAGCTGAAGTTGATGACCAAAGATCGCATCATTTCTACTCTTCTTAAATTACTTCTAAACAACTAAATTAAATAGCCACAGAATAAAAAGTTTTCTTCATATTTAGGTTACTAATCTGTAGTGATTCCTTTTTTGCAATTAGTTTTAAGATTTTATAATTTATAATTAAAAAATAAAAAAGATTTAAAAATAAGTATTAGAAAAAGATAAATAGAAGTTACTTTTTAGACTTATCCCAATTGTATTATTGACTATTCGACTAATTTTCAACAGTTTTTTCCACAGGACTGTGAGTTAAAGTTCATAACCTGTGGATTACAAAAATTAACTTATTTTTTGTAAAAATTCATACTCTAAAGTGCTTCTTAATCATGTATTATCAAATTTCCCTGAAGAGAATTAATGAAATCAAAGCCTCATAAAAAGTTACCTACTAAAAAGATAATTAAAACACCCAAATTCGAGGCAAAAGAACAATTTACCAATTCAGCACTAGAAAATCTTAAATCAGAAAAAGAGCGATTAATAAATAATCTTATTGATTCTGGAGAATTTAAACCTAATATTTGATTAATGTTTTTTAGAGTCTTGATCTAAAATTTGTACGGGTTAAGGAACGAGATAGTTCGGGAGTAGGTACGCATAAATACTCAGTAAATAATTAGGACCTTTTAAAGTATTCTTAGAGTTGTCATGAGAACACTGCGGAAGCTGTGGAAATCCACCATACTTTAAAAAAAAAGAATAAATATGACCGACCCAATCCTCTAACTTTCAATGATTTTACGACTAACTGAAGTGTATATTTAATATCCTCTTTTGGAGATGATAAAGATGATGAGGAAAGATGATATATCTATAACCTTAAAGACCCAAAAGCATGCAGATAATATTTGATTTAAATAGATCAGATATTTAGAATGGCATGATTTATTAGACCAACCTACTTGTTGATCAAATCTTATTTTTATTTGTTTCATTCTCCTTGAGAATTTATATTTAGTGTTTTATCGTTCTTTTAGCTAAATCTTTAATTGATGATTAAATGGTCTCAACTTCCAATAAGCGATCTGACGATTGCGGCTGCAATTTCCTTAGAAACG
>QCVY01000050.1 GCA_003208695.1 Prochlorococcus sp. AG-686-P16
AGAAAACATAAAAGAATTAGAAGATGCACTTAAAAATGTTCAAGTAGTTATTCATAATCAAGATAACAGAGAACATGATATTTTAGATTCTGATGATTATTATCAATTTCAAGGTGGAATATCATCAGCAATAAAAAAATTACAAGGCAAATTTCCCGAAATATATCATGGTGATTTATCAAAATATCGTTTATCTAAAATAAATAAATTAAGCCATGAAATAAATAAGGTTGTTAGGACAAGAGTACTTAATCCAAAATGGATTGATGGTATGAAGGGAAACGGCTATAAAGGTGCTTTTGAGTTTTCTGCAACCCTCGATTATTTATATGCTTATGATGCAACAACAGAGCTTGTATCTGATTGGTGTTATACCCAAATATATGACTCATGGATGTGTGATGAGACCCTTAAAAAGTTTTTTATCGAGAATAATCCATGGGCTTTAAGAGATTTATCACAAAGATTTATTGAGATTATTAATAGACAAATGTGGAATGATCATACTCCAGAAATATTAGAAAATTTAAAAAATATTGTTAATATTGCTGATGCCAAAATTGAGAAAAACGAATACTAGTTTATCGGCCCAATAATGAATATCCATGACTATCTGTTCCACAAGTTTTTAGCATATCAAGGCTTTCTGTTAGTTTATTTATCTCTGAACATACAAAATCACTTGCTTGCCATCTTTCCTTTAAATCATAATCGTACCAAACTTCTATCCCATCAACTCCTTGCTTATTAGCTTCAGGGATAAGTTTATAAAAAGGGATTCTGTACCTCGCTGGATGTGCAAGAAAAGATAAACCTCCTGCTAATCTGATTGCCTTTGTTACTGAATTGATGTGTAAATCATTCCCAATTGGGGACTCGCCTTGAATATAAGGTGTTAAATGAGTACTTTTTATATTTATTCCTAATCCAATAACATGAACTAAGCATCCTAGCAGTAGACAATTTATTTCAATTCCAGAAATCAGGTTAAAAGAATCTGTGGGATATTTTTCAAGTATATTATTACGTTCAATAAAATCATGTGCTTTAACAGTGTGATGATCTGTTATCGATATAAATTTTAGTTTATTTATAAAGGCTTGATCTAATAATTGCTCTGGATCAAAGCTACCATCGCTAAATTTCGTATGACAATGAAAATTCACTACATCTGGACAGCTTTCTTTATTTATATTTGCTGTAATTTTAATTAAATCTTGCTTATCCATTCTTAAGAGATTCTTCATTTTTTCTTCTGATCTTTGCATATAGTTGAATAGATATAAGCATAAATATTATTAGTCCAAATACACTCCATGTCGCAATACTGGTAGGAAAATTATTTTTAAAAATAACTAATAGGACAATTACAAATAATAATAATGTAGGTAATTCATTTAATAATCTAAGGTTTTTTGCAGATATTTTTGAAGTACCATTTTTTAATGAGTTCATTATTTTATAACAATAAACATGATAAATAACTAAGCCCAAAACAAAAGAAATTTTTATCTGAAGCCATTTTTCACTTAGCCATCCAGGTTGCATAATGACTAAACAGATAGCCATACTTAAAGCCAGTATCATTCCTGGTGTAGTAATAATATTTGCAAGCCTTGTTTCCATTAAGGAATATTGATCATTAAAAGCAATCTTCAGATCATCTTGCATGGTTCTTGACTCTTCATGATATATAAAAAGCCTAACTAAATAAAAAAGGCCAGAAAACCATACAATTACACCAATGATGTGAAGAGACTTAAACCATAAATATGCTTCAGATGACAAATTAATAAAATATAATTCATAAACTATTACCAATATAAATACTTATTTAATAGTGACTTATTTTAAATATATAAAAATTAATCAATATTTATAACTCATTAAAGTAATTATAAATATCATTTGCTGAATGTTCACCAAGACCTTTAACTTTTGAAAGTTCCTCTTTGCTTGCAATTCTAATTGCATCTATTGAATTAAAATGGTCAAGCAAATCTTTAATGCGTGAAGGTCCTAAACCTGGTATTTGAGATAATTGAGATCTATTCATTCGAGAAGATCTTTTATTTCTATGAAATGATAATGCAAATCTATGTGCTTCATCTCTTATTCTTCGAAGTAGTAGAAGCCCTTTTTGATTTTGGTCTGTATCAAGGGGATTTGAGAAGCCAGGAATGAATATTTCTTCATTTTTTTTTGCTAAAGAACATATACTAACTTCTTCTTGTAGATCTAATTCTGTTAAGGCCTTCAATGCTGCATTTAATTGTCCTTTTCCACCATCAATCATAATCAAATCCGGCCAATCTGTTAGAAGATCATTTTCTAATGCACTTTTTTTCTTATCTTGTAAAGAACTAATATCTCCACCATCAATTTTAAATTTTGACCATTTTTTAAATCTTCTGTATATGACCTCATAAATTGAGGCATAATCATCGCTATGTCCAATAAATATATTGGGATCTTTAATCTTGTATTTTCTATAATTTTGTTTCGATGGAATACCATCTATAAAGACTACTTGTGATGCTACAGGGTCCGTTCCTTGTATATGACTAATATCATATCCTTCAATTCTTTTAGGCTGCTTAGTTAATTCAAGTATTTGAGTTAAGTCTTCTATTGAAGATTCATTATCTTGAATTCCATTTAATATCCTATCTAATTCTAATTTTGCATTTTTTAAAACCATTTCAACGGTTTCAAACTTTTTATTTCTTTTTGGGGTAATTAACTTAACCTTTTTCTTACTTAATTCACTTAACCATTCTTCAATTGTTTTATGTTTTTGAAGATTAAATTGCAATAAAATTTCTGATGGTATTTCAACTCCTTCAACATTAATATAGTGCTCTTCTAATACTCTTTGTAATATCTCTTTCTCATCCTTATTATTAATTTTTTGTGAATATCCAATCCTTCCTATCAATTTACCAGACCTCATTTGAAAAATTTGAATACTAGAGACGTCATTTTCAGAAACAATGCCAAAAATATCTCTATTAATTGAAGAGTCTGGTATCGATATTTTTTGAGATTCGGTTAATAATTTTAAACCTAAAATTTGATCTCTTATTTTAGCAGCATTTTCAAATTCTAAATCATTGGAATACTGATTCATTTTTCGTTCTAAAAAAACTTCTAGATCATCGTTCCTTCCTTGAAAAATCATAGATACTTGCTTCATAGTTTTTTTATAATCTTCTGAGGATATTATTTCTTGACAAACACCTGGACATCTCCCAATAGAATAATTTAAGCAAGTTCTATCTTTATATACTGGACGAGGTCTTTGTCTTAATGGAAATATTTTTTTAATGATAAATAATGTTTTTCTTAATAATCCAACATCAACATAAGGTCCATAATATCTATCAAAATTATTTCTATTTCTCCTTTTTCTTGTTATGAAAATTCTTGGATATTGTTCACTCCATGTAATGCAAAGATATGGATATTTTTTATCATCTTTTAATAAAATATTAAAATACGGTTTATTAGTTTTAATTAAATTTGATTCTAAATTTAATGCTTCATACTCACTATCGGTAACTATAATTTCAATTTCAGTTATTTGTCTAACCATTAAACTTAATCTAGGAGAAAGTTCAGCATAATTATTGAAATAACTACTGACCCTGTTTCTTAGTGTTTTAGATTTGCCTATATAAAGTAAGTTATTTTCAATATCCTTAAATAGATAACAACCAGAAGACTTAGGTATTTCAGATAGTCTTGATTTTAATAATTCCTTATTTTTAACAAGTTTATATTCAATTTTAAAATTATATTTTTTATCTAATAATTTAGTAGAAAAATTAGTTGAATGATTATTCATCTATAATTTCTAACCTCCATAATTCCATCCCGTGCTATCTAAATTTAATGAGTCAACATCATTATTTAAATATGCAGATAAAACCTCACCAACGAATACTGTATGATCACCATACATAACATTACCTACAACCTTACATTCGACACCACCAACACTATCAACCAATATTGGTAAGCCAAATTCTCCTAAATTAAATTCTACAGATTCAAATCTTCCCCCAAGGGCTTTTTGTGGTTTAAAAAAAACGGCGGCTAAATCCTTTTGATCGCTTTTCAGAACATTTAAAGAAAACTTTCCAGTATTTTTAATTATTTCATGACTTGATCCTTCAGCTCTAACTGCCATAACGACTAGGGGAGGGGTAAAGGAACCTTGTGTAACCCAACTAGCAGTAAACCCATTTACTTCATTTTTCTCATCATCTTTTACTCCGCAAATAAACAATCCATGTGGGATTTTCCTTAATAAGATTTTTTTTGCTTCAAGATTTAATGTCATAATTAATTTAACTAATACTCTTATTTTAACCAAATATACTTTCTAATCATAATTAAATTATGAAAATACTTTACCCTGGTACATTTGATCCTTTAACAAATGGACATCTAGATTTAATACAACGAGCTGAAAAATTATTTGGAAATGTTGTTGTTGCTATTTTGGAAAATACTAATAAAAAACCAACCTTTGATCTTAGTAAGCGAATACTACAAATAAACAATTCTACATCTCATCTATTAAATATTAGTGTTATTACCTATGAGGGTCTCACAGTAGATTGTGCAAAAGACGTTAACGCAAATCTAATATTAAGAGGACTAAGAGCTATGAGTGATTTTGAATATGAACTTCAAATAGCACATACAAATAAATCTCTTAATAGTGAAATAGAAACGGTTTTCCTTTCTACTAATACAAATTTTAGTTTTTTAAGTAGTTCCTTGGTTAAAGAAGTTGCTAAATTTGGAGGTGAAATAAGCCATATGGTACCTGGTTCCGTAGAAAGAGATCTAAAGGAATATTTCCAAAAAGATTAAATACATCCTTCCAATTTATATATATTTTTTAATAGATTAAATATCTTATTCCTATCTATATTTTCTGAGTTCTGAATAATACTTATAACTAGTGGTTTATTATCCTTATATAAATATCCTGATAACGCAAATACGTTTGATAAAGTACCTGTTTTACCAAAAAACTTACCTTGTAATTCTGAATTTGGGAATATATTAGCCAAAGTACCTCTTACCCCAATAATTGAAAGTGATGAATGGAAGGTACTAAAGTTTTGTGAATATTTCATCTTATTCAAAAATTCTGATATTAATTTGGTTGTTACTCGATTGTTTCTTGAAAGTCCACTTGCATCTGAAAAAGTTGAATTATCTACGTTTAATCCTCTATTTTTCAACCAAAATTTTAACTTAATATAATTATTATCATTCCAGGAATTTGATGCATTTTTAAAAAGTGATTCTGCAGTAAAGTTATGGCTTTCGGAATTAGCTAATGTCATTAATGACAGTAATGGATTAGAAGGAATTGTCTGCAATTCAATTGAAGATTTCAAATAATATTTTTCAGAGTTATCTACAATGTTTATATTTATTGAGGCAT
>QCVY01000051.1 GCA_003208695.1 Prochlorococcus sp. AG-686-P16
CCATCTACTGCAATATCAACGTTCCAACCATTTTCTCTAAGTATTTTCTTACGTATTTTTTCGGATACATACTGAGAGTTGCGTCCTGCCATTTCACATATCGTTTGTAAATTTTCATTGTTGCTCGTTAAAAAGTTTCTAGCCGCTTGTTTACTTAACTTGTCCACATGACTTGAAAAAGCATCATGCACCGCTTGTGCTAAGACCGCTGTAAAAAGCTTAGTTTCAGGCACTGGTTTGCGTGCATTCATTGAACTTGAATTGATCCACCGAGATCTAGCCATTAGTGTATCGTCTCCTTGTCATCAAAATAAGACTTAATATCTTTTTCTGAGTCCAATATGGTCTGCAACATTTCAGAAAAACCATCATTACTTAAACTGGTTTTATAAAGTCGTATGGCAATGGCCATGAGTGTACCGGCTACCATTTGCGGCTCGTACTTCTTCATATGTCGAATAGCTTGTGCAAAAACTTTGTTGTAAATATCCTGTAGTTCTTTATCTTTATTTTTTGGCACTGTTAACTATTCTTTCTGTGTTCGTTGCGTGTAAGTTGTCATTATCTCGATAACCATTCTTGATAGCCCACTCTTCATGAAGTCTTCTTATATCTTCATTTTCCTGGCGTATGCCTCCCCAGTTTTTTGCTTTTCTTTCTTTGGCTTTTGTTATTTCTCCCCAGTGTGCTTTGTTTTTTACATAATATTCATGTGCTTTTTCTTTGTTGTGAGGTAATCTACGATAATCTTTCATATAATTTCTTGTCAGCTCTTTACCATGCTCACTACGAGCCCAGTTTAGTCGTGCACGTTTACGGGCTTCACCATATTTAAGTTCTATTTCTTTCACATGCCTGCTTTTCTTAAACGACTAAGTTGATCTTCAACCTGGTGTGCAAGTTTTTTGTTATCCATAACCACTTCATTTCTTTCTTCTTCTAATCTTCTATTTTCTTCTATTAAAAATTTGTAATCATGTTGTCTTGTGTAATCACGAGATTTTAAAGTTTCCTCTAAATCTGCCATTTTGTTTTTAAGATCATTAATTTCTTCTTTGGCTGCTTTCATTTCCGGTGAGTTTATACCAATCGCTTTAACAAGAGAGGTTTCTAGTTCTGCGTCGTGTACTTTTGTTTTTAATCCTGCAATTTCACACTGCAGTTCACCAATCTGTCGAGTTAAATCTAGTGGTCCTCGATCATCTTTTAGTTGTTTAACGTCTGTTACACTCATGTTATATTTCTTGGCCATAGCCTCTATGTCCACTGGTCCTTTATTTTTTTCTTTTACTAACTCTTCGTACTTGGGCACGTATTTCCTTTCTTAAAATCTTTATTCTATGTTTTAATCCATCTATTGTTGTGTACATCCATCCACAATCATGGGGTCCTATTTGTGAACAAAAATATTTAATCGTTTTCTTGAGTGCTTCTATTTGTTTTAATGGTGTCATATATATGTCTCTTTATTCCTTTATCTGTTTGCATAATGGTTAACATGTCAACGCCATTATAGGCTTTAACATAAGCGTTTTGTGTTCCAGCAATACTTGCTCCGCTCATCAGCAGCGCAAACTCAGAGCAACTAGAGCATATTATTAATATAGCGCATAGCAAAAATATTTTTTTCATCATTTTTAATCTCGCCTTGGTTATCGCATGCTTCACAATCAATAACCACCCTTAAATTTGAGGTGGCATCTTTAAAAATCTTACGATAACCGTTGCCCATACAGGCAGGGCAAATTAGTTTACTGGGTTTTATCTTTTCCATTTTTCTCTTTAGATTCTATTTTTGTCCAAGCAGCAATTCTTGCCACTAATCCTGCAACTTCAATGTAAGGTTTCTTAGCTAAATATTCTAAAAAAACTTTACGATCTTCCTCTGGTATTCTATACATCAGATGCCTTTCCATTCAATCTTTTAACTTCTTTATTGACTAGAATATTAATCGTTTGACTTCGACTCATTATTGTATTCGGTGTAATGACTCGTCTTAATTTATCTATCTTAGAATAAGTATCTTTTGATAGAGAAACATTTTTATATTTACTTATGTCAGTCATGTGTTATATTTTCCTTTCCATATTGTTTTATAACAATATAGGATATTATTCATAAATTACAAGTTTGTCAATGAAGTTTTTTTTAATATTATGGGTGTGTTCAGCAATACATGGTTCTTGCATAGTGCCTCCAATAACAGTTCCTGGTGAGTATGATAGCCACACAGAGTGTGTCAGTGCGGGGTATAAAGAAGGCTATAATGTGTTTATAGCTATTGAGAAAGAATTGGCTGAACAACAAAGACTTTTTGTAGCTTTTCATTGCAATCCAGAAGTTAGTATTTAAATACAGTAAAATCCATATACAAGTTGACCCTTTTCAGTGTATAATCCCTGGTCCGCGGGCCGTGGTGCCTGGTGTGTGGTATGCATTTCTAGCCACATGGACCCTTGTTCTACACAACTAAGTTTATTCTCAAAAGGCATTTCTATAAAACCAATACTCAATATTATTATTAAACTTTTCATTGCATAAATTTAGGTGGCTTGCAATTTTTGTATTTAGCAAAACGTTTTTTGTCACCAACATAATAGTTACGGTAAGCTGTAACATAATCATTTGTTTTGTATTGATCTGGCATGCATTGAGGTGGTTCAGTTATGTCATTTTCGTCACCGGTAGCATAATCTTCTAGTTGTTCTAATATAGCTTGAGATTTATGTATTTTATCATAACGATTGGTATATTCTTTTGCTAATGACATACCGTGTAGCCAGGCCCATCTAAAATTGTCGGCATTTTGATTTACCCACAATGTCATGGGGTGTTTAGGATAGGCAGATTTGTAACCGACATCATGTCCCTGTGCACGTGCTGCAGTTGATAGCATTTGTGCGGTCTCTAGTACCATTTTAACAACGTGCTTGTCGCATTGCATTTGTGCTGCAATAACAGGATGTTTATGCAAAAAGAATATGTTCATAACTTTCTGCTGTATTTGTAGGATATTATATGCTAAATGTCAACCCTGTCCACGAGATTTTTTTCTGCGTGGAATACGCTTAGAATATGACTTTGCGTGCCTTCCAGGGCGTTTTCTAGGAGTTAAACCTTTGTAATTAGATACACCAAATAGTGGTCGTTTAGCCATTTTCTTTTTCTAGAAGTGTATCTTTACCAATGGGTAGATATTTAATAACACCATTAATTTTTTGTTCAACATCAGTGCCGCATGTCATACACTTATAATAATCATTGACGATAGATACAAAGCTAGACATCTCCTTGCAGTGCGGGCATACACCTGGAGTCACTTCTGGATTTAGTTTTAATTTATATCTTTTAAATAGGCTCATACTTAGTGCTACCATTTTCTTTATAAGCTCTCAAGTATTGTTTTCGATTGCCTTGTGTGTTGAAACTGCAATGGACCCAGCCTGAGTTAGGCTCATCTTCGCCTTTCCAGTACTCAAGTATTAATTGATCATAGTCTAAATTTTGGTCGATGTAGTCTGCTAATTCTTTATTGGATACGCCAAAGATTTCAAAGTCTGAAGCCTGGCCTTTTGCATGTTGACTTTGTGTAGAGCTGCCTATGGCAACACACAATTCTGGAGAGCGATATCCGCTAGAAACGCTTACAACCTGCCCAAAGTGGTCTCTAATAGGCTGTAGGATCATCTCACAGAGCGATTTCAGGTTTTCCTGGTGCTCTGCACTAGGAGTGTTATCTATACCCTTTCTTTCGGCTGTTTGTGACTTTGTCAGCTCGTTAAGGCTAAAGTTTTCCGTCAGTTTCATCTGTTTTCTCCTGTAATTTGTCTAAATCGTCTGTTGTATATTCTAGTTTTTGTAATGCTCTTTTTAATGCAGAATCTTTTGCTTTGCAAGCATCGGTCAGTTCATTGACCTGCTCTTTTAGAACACGAACTTGTTCTTTGTATTCTGATATAATTTCTTGATATTCTGCTTTAGCCATTAGTTGTAAGATTTTTTCTTTTTATAAGCGGGGTCGTATCGTCCTAGTATTTTGTTAATGTGCCATGTGCCATCTTCTAAAATTTCAACTTCAGCTCTGACCTTATCACACATAAACATAAATCTTGTACCACCCATAAGTTCTCGGTGTTTAGGATCTTTATATTTATTAACTGCTTCTCTTCGTTTTTTAATGCATTCACCCATGTTTTCTGCATGACGGTGATCTACTAAATACTTAGTTCCATCTTCACCCATGGCAAAAATACAAACAGCAAAAACAATACCTTCTTTAGGTTTAGAATTAGTTAAATCAACCACATCTCCCTGACCTACCTTATCTTCACCACTAGCACTGCCTGGCATCATACATGCTGTTAAGAAAAGTGTAAAAATTAATATAAGTAGTTTATTCATCTAATACCTTTATAATTCTTTTACCATATTTGGCTTGATCATCCAACTCTACTTTTGCTTTAATAATTTTACAGCTAAAAATTACGCGCTCAGGATTTAATTCACGAGAAGCTATGCGCTTGGACTTCAAGCATGAACTAAGATCGGGCTTGTAAACATGCTCGATCATATTTCCGTTTAAAAATAATAATAATGCTGTTACCGTTTCTATCATTAATGTGCTCCATTTCCATTAGCAAACGATCTTTGTTTGTCTTTAAGTTTTTCAATATCACTTAATACTTTTTCCATGTCTTGTTGTAAACGTAAAATGTTTACTGAATTTGACATCATATTTTCCATACGGTCTTCCATCTTTGTAATTTGTCCTGCCATGTGCTCCACTAACATGAAAAGCTCAGATTCTCCTGATGACTGGCCCAGCTCACCTCTAGGGTATTTGATTCTAAATTCTGAATTTTGATCTAAATCTTTTGTGTGCATTTGTAATAGTGTGTCGTGCTGGTTAAGCTTCTCTTGAATCTGAAAATAGCCCATCGTGCCGAGACTGACCATAATAATTAAACTAATTACGGTCTTCATAGGCATATTTACATTTTGCTCAGGTCCTAGTTTCATATATTAGTTTGATAGTGGATTGCTTGTACTGACTTTAATTTCTTCCAATTGAATTTTTAATAATTCAATTTCTTTTGATAGTACAGCAATGTCAGTTTGATTTACCGCAACACTGTTTTTAGCATTTCCTATTTCTGCTGCTAACGGTGTTAAATCAGGTGCTGATACTTCAGACAAAGCATCTAACTTTGTTGTAATTTCACCATATTTTACAAAACCACCACCTATTGCTACGATAGCTGCAATCAATGCAGCAACACCAGCCAGTTGATCTTTTAAATTAAATTTTGCCATTTTTTAATTGCTCCAGTTCCATTAATAATCTTTGTTTATCAAGATTAAGTTTATGCAAGGTATTTGCCTTGATCGCCACTTTATCATTATTAACATACG
>QCVY01000052.1 GCA_003208695.1 Prochlorococcus sp. AG-686-P16
GACAACAAAATGTAAATATTAATTTTGTCACCTTAGGTCGATCGGTATCTCAGATTCTTTTTTTTAAGAATTTCAGTTTCTAAGTTTTTTCTAGGTCACACCCATCATTTTTTCCTGGGCCATTAGCTCAGGTGGTTAGAGCGCACCCCTGATAAGGGTGAGGTCCCTGGTTCAAGTCCAGGATGGCCCATATCTCTATGTTGGGGGTATAGCTCAGTTGGTAGAGCGCCTGCTTTGCAAGCAGGATGTCAGCGGTTCGAGTCCGCTTACCTCCACTGAATACCGCCTCTAACATTTTGTAAAAGAGGAAAATTATTTTGAGAGGTGTCCTAATTTGCTCTGAGCGAATCTAGCTTCCTATTTAATCCAATAAATAAGATGCTGGACTCATTGAATCTTTATTCATTGTTTTCAGAGAACCTTGACAACTGCATAGATTATTTTTGAAGACAATAAGCATCTTAATGATGCAGATTTATTATTTGTGCGAATGCATTAAATAACAATTCTATTAAGCTGATGCTTCAATTATTGAAGTTATTGGTCAAGCTACAAAGGGCTCACGGAGGATACCTAGGCACACAGAGGCGATGAAGGACGTGGTTACCTGCGATAAGTCTCGGGGAGTTGGAAGCACACTTTGATCCGGGAATTTCCGAATGGGGCAACCCCTTGAACGACCAACTGAATATATAGGTTGGTGCGAGCTAACCCAGCGAACTGAAACATCTTAGTAGCTGGAGGAAGAGAAAGTAAATAACGACTCCCTCAGTAGCGGCGAGCGAACGGGGAATAGCCCAAACCGATAGTCTTGACTATCGGGGTTGTGGGACAGCAATATGGATCAACAATTCTAGAAGAAACGTTTGAATGGCGTGCCATAGAGGGTGAAAGCCCCGTAATTGAAAGATGAGTTGACCTAGCTGTATCCCGAGTAGCACGGAGCACGTGGAATTCCGTGTGAATCTGCGAGGACCACCTCGTAAGGCTAAGTACTACTGTGTGACCGATAGTGAAACAGTACCGCGAGGGAAAGGTGAAAAGAACCCCGGGAGGGGAGTGAAATAGAACATGAAACCGTGAGCTTACAAGCAATGGGAGCCCGACTAATCGGGTGACCGTGTGCCTGTTGAAGAATGAGCCGGCGACTTATAGGCACTGGCGGGTTAAACCGGAAATGGTGGAGCCACAGCGAAAGCGAGTCTTAATAGGGCGTTTGTCAGTGTTTATAGACCCGAACCCTGGTGATCTAACCATGGCCAGGATGAAGCTTGGGTGATACCAAGTGGAGGTCCGAACCGACTGAAGTTGAAAATTCAGCGGATGAGCTGTGGTTAGGGGTGAAATGCCAATCGAACCAGGAGCTAGCTGGTTCTCCCCGAAATACGTTGAGGCGTAGCGTCTAGTGCTCCAGCAGGGGGGTAAAGCAACCATTTCGGTGCGGGCTGCGAAAGCGGTACCAAATCGATATGAACTCTGAATACCCTGTGTGTAACTAGGCAGTCAGACTGTGGGGGATAAGCTCCATAGTCAAGAGGGAAACAGCCCAGACCGCCAGCTAAGGTCCCAAAATTAACGCTAAGTGATAAAGGAGGTGGGATTGCCCAGACAACCAGGAGGTTTGCCTAGAAGCAGCCATCCTCAAAGGAGTGCGTAATAGCTCACTGGTCGAGCGATCCTGCGCCGAAAATGAATGGGGCTAAGCGTTATACCGAAGCTGCGGATAAATTTATTTATGGTAGGGGAGCGTTCTATGTTGGGTGAAGCGTTAGCGTAAGCGGACGTGGACGGCATAGAAGTGAGAATGTCGGCTTGAGTAGCGAAAACATGGGTGAGAATCCCATGCCCCGAAACCCTAAGGGTTCCTCCGGCAGGCTCGTCCGCGGAGGGTTAGTCTGGACCTAAGGCGAGGCCGAAAGGCGTAGTCGATGGATAACAGGTCAATATTCCTGTACCAGTTATGTTTTGGGAAGGGGGACGGAGAAGGCTAGCCAAGCCAGATGTTGGTTACTGGTTCAAGCGTTCAAGGCTTTGAGAGATGGAGAAAACATCTTGAGCTGAGGCGTGAGTACGAGCTGCTACGGCAGCGAAGTTGGTGATGTCATGCTTCCAAGAAAAGCCCTATACCCGTTAAGACATAAATGCCAGTACCCGAAACCGACACAGGTGGGGTGGTAGAGAATACCGAGGGGCGCGAGATAACTCTCTCTAAGGAACTCGGCAAAATGGCCCCGTAACTTCGGGAGAAGGGGTGCCAGCGAGAGCTGGTCGCAGTGAAGAGGCGCAAGCGACTGTTTACCAAAAACACAGGTCTCCGCTAAGTCGCAAGACGATGTATGGGGGCTGACACCTGCCCAGTGCCGGAAGGTTAAGGAAGCTGGTTAGCTTTTAGCAAAGCTAGCGACTGAAGCCCCGGTGAACGGCGGCCGTAACTATAACGGTCCTAAGGTAGCGAAATTCCTTGTCGGGTAAGTTCCGACCCGCACGAAAGGTGTAACGATTTGCGCGCTGTCTCGGAGAGAGGCTCGGCGAAATAGAATTGTCTGTGAAGATGCGGACTACATACACCCGGACAGAAAGACCCTATGAAGCTTTACTGTAGTTTGATATTGTGCTCGGGCTCTAATTGCGCAGAATAGGTGGGAGACGTTGAAATAGTACTTGTGGGTATTATTGAGTCATCCGTGAGATACCACTCTATTAGAGCTAGGGTTCTAACGTTTACCCGTTATCCGGGAAGCGGACAGTATCTGATGGGCAGTTTGACTGGGGCGGTCGCCTCCTAAAAGGTAACGGAGGCGCACAAAGGTTCCCTCAGGCTGGTTGGAAATCAGTCGTTGAGTGCAAAAGCAGAAGGGAGCTTGACTGTGAGACCTACAAGTCGAACAGGGACGAAAGTCGGTTTTAGTGATCCGACGGTTCTGCGTGGAAGGGCCGTCGCTCAACGGATAAAAGTTACTCTAGGGATAACAGGCTGATCTCCCCCAAGAGTTCACATCGACGGGGAGGTTTGGCACCTCGATGTCGGCTCATCGCAACCTGGGGCTGAAGTCGGTCCCAAGGGTTGGGCTGTTCGCCCATTAAAGCGGTACGCGAGCTGGGTTCAGAACGTCGTGAGACAGTTCGGTCCATATCCGGTGTATGCGCAGGAATATTGAGAGGATTTCTCCCTAGTACGAGAGGACCGGGAGGAACGCACCTCTGGTGTGCCAGTTATCGTGCCAACGGTAAACGCTGGGTAGCCATGTGCGGAGTGGATAACCGCTGAAAGCATCTAAGTGGGAAGCCCACCTCAAGATGAGTATTGCCATGGCTTAAGCCAGTAAGGTCACGGGAAGAACACCCGTTGATAGGCTCTACGTGGAAGCTTGGTAACAAGTGCAGCGGAGGAGTACTAATAGACCGAGGGCTTGACCAAATAAACTTAATTTATTGTTTTTAATTTATATAATTTTCTATGCAGTTCTCAAGGTTCATACTATCCTGGTGTTCATGGCGATGTGGAACCACTCCGATCCATCTCGAACTCGGTTGTGAAACGCATCAGCGGCGAAAATATTTAGGGGGTAGCCCCTTGAGAAAATAGCTCAATGCCAGGTAAAATATTTTAAAGGGTTTACTTTTTTTAAAGTAAACCCTTTTTTATTTCTGACATTTACGACACCAATGTGTACTTCTTCCTGAAATCTTTTGTCTTTCAATTAAATTTTTGCATTTACGACATTGCTTACCAGTTCTTCTATAAACATTAGTTTGTAATCCGAAATTTCCATTTTCTCCTTCTAAGTCTCTAAAGTCACTAAAAGTAGTTCCGCCTGCACCAATACTTTTTTTTAAAACCTCGACGATTGCTATTTTTAGTTTTTTTAATTCATTTTCTTTAATTGTTTTAGCCTCCCTAAAAGGCGATATACCAGCTGAAAAAAGACTTTCATCTGCATATATATTTCCTATTCCGGCTACGATTGTTTGATCTAATAAAATTGATTTTATAGATCTTGTTTTGTTTGAAATTACTTTTGTCAGATAACTAATATTAAAATTTCCTGAGAATGGCTCAGGTCCTAATGAGCCTAAACCTTTAATAATCTTGTTTGGTAATAAACCGTCTCTTACCCACCACATTTGCCCAAAACTCCTTACATCAATATATCTAAGCTCATTATTGTTTTTATCAAAAAGCCTAACCCTTGTATGTTTACAAGGGTTAGTAAGAATATTATTAAAAGTGAAATAACCAGTCATTCTTAAATGAACGACTAGGACCCCATTGTTTGCAAATGATATTTCATTTGCATCAATATTATTACTCTCATTCTTTTTAAGTTCCGCGATTAAATATTTTCCTCGTCTATTCCATTTATATATAAGTGAGTTATGAAGACCTTCAATAAAGTCTTTTTTATCGATGGGATACGCAACAGTTGACTCTCTACAGATTTCAACCTTTTTGATAATAAAATTCTTGAGTTTTTGTTCTAAACCTTTTCTAACAGTCTCAACTTCTGGTAACTCAGGCAAATTTCTAAGCTTTCTCTAATTCACTTTCTGAAAAATTATTAGTATTTGCTCCTCCATCAGTTCCACTTATGCCTGCATAATTTACCTTATCAAATCTTACAACACAGTTATACTTTATTCCGGTTGTATCGACTGAAGCAACTTTACCAATTTCATTGTACCAGTATGACTCTGGTCTTTTAACTCTTACAAGATCTCCTCTTGAAATTGCCATTAATTTAGATTTAACTAATAAGACAATACTTCAAAAAGGATATTTATAGAAAAATTATTCACAGATATTAATCAAAACGATTAGCAGAAATCATTTATTAGATTTTTTTCAAATTCTTCTTTTGCAGGAATCCAACCTCTCCATTTTCTTCCGGGAATTCTTACGTCTAAATCTTTTGTCTCACATTTTATAGAGATAATAACTTTTTTATTATTTTGATTTAGAGCATTCAAAAATTTTCTTCCACGTTCTTCTTCTAATTCAGTTTGTTG
>QCVY01000053.1 GCA_003208695.1 Prochlorococcus sp. AG-686-P16
ATTTAGCAGCCCAATTTTATAATCAAGAAATAACAGTTGGAATTAGAAATGGTGATACAAGTCCATATGAAAAGAAGAAACAAATACTTAAACCTCCAAATATTCTAATAACGACTCCAGAATCACTTTCTCTTCTCTTATCTAACAAAGAATCTAATAAAATATTTAGTAATTTATTTTCAATTATTATTGATGAGTGGCACGAGTTAATGGGTAGTAAAAGAGGTAATCAATGTGAATTATCACTAAGTTGGCTAAGAGGAAATAAAAAAGATTTACAAATTTGGGCAATGTCTGCCACTATCGGAAATATTAAAGAAGCAGCAAGAGCTATTGTTGGAATTAAAGCTGAAATACCTAAAGTAATTAGTACTAATATTCAAAAAGAAATTGAAATCCTTAGTGTTTTACCAGAAGAAGAAACAACCTTTCCATGGAGTGGACATTTAGGAATTAGGAGCTACTCATTACTTCTAAAAATATTAGATAAAAACAAAAGTACACTACTATTCACTAATACTAGGAATCAGTCTGAAAGATGGTATCAATGCTTAAGATTCTGTCTACCAGAAATGGAAGATAGAATTTCTTTACATCATGGGTCATTGGATAAAGATGAGAGAAAAATAGTTGAAGACGGGGTTAAAAACGGATCTATAAAATGGGTTGTTTGTACAAGCTCATTAGATTTAGGGATTGACTTTCAACCTGTTGATCAAATTGTACAGATAGGAAGTGCTAAAAACTTAGCTCGACTTATTCAGAGGGCAGGGAGGAGTGCTCATAGACCTGGAGGAAAGTCAAAAATAATTTTCATGCCCACTAACTCATTAGAATTACTCGAAATTAGTGCTATGAGGAGAATAATAAAAAGTGGGATATCTGAAAAAATTAAGCTTCCTGAATTATCTTTTGATGTACTTCTTCAGCATCTTGTTAGTTTGGCTTGTGGTCCAGGTTTTAATCCAAATACTGAAAAAGAAAGAATTAAAGATTGCTGGAGTTATAGAAATCTAAATAATAAAGATTGGGATTGGTGTATTGATTTTTTGGAGTATGGAGGAAAGTGTTTGAAAGCTTATCCAAAATATAAAAAGATAGAAAGAGAAAAAATAAAAGAAGACGAAAAAAACTTCAAATATTTTGTAAAAGATAAATCTTTAGTAAGGATGCATAAGTTTAATATTGGAACAATAACAAGCGATAAATTTATAAATGTAAAATATTTAAAAGGAAAATCATTAGGCAATTTAGAAGAAAACTTTGCTTCAAAATTAAAATCAGGTGATACTTTTTACTTTGCGGGCAAAATGCTCCAGTTTATACAAATTAGAGATATGACTCTATATGTAAAAAAATCTTCCAAAAAAAGTTCTTTGATTCCATCATGGGTGGGAGGTCAAATGGCTATCTCTGATCTTTTAAGTGATAATTTAAGAAGCGAAATAGATATTTGCAATAACTTAGAAAATAATGATCAATATATTAATAAAGAATTAAACGCATTACTTCCAATTTTAAAAAAACAGAAAGCTCTTTCAGATATTCCTAAAAGGAATCAACTACTTATTGAAATATATAATACTAAAGAATTTACAAGTCTTTTTGTTTTTACGCTTGATGGAAAATTTGTTAATGAAGGAATTGCCTTTCTTTGGGCATTAAGATTTGCTAATAAAAAGCAATCTACATTTAGTATTTCTACAAATGATTTTGGATTTAGCTTAACCACTTCAGAAAATTATGACTTTTCAATTATTGAAAAAGAATTTTCATATTTTATAGAAAATAGAAACTTAGAAGAAGATTTAGAAAATGCAATAAATTTTTCAGAATTAACAAAGAGAAGATTTAAAAACATTGCTCAAATTAGTGGATTAGTGAATCAAAATAATCCCACCAAAACAAAAAGTTCATTTCAACTACAAATAAGCTCAAGTCTTTTTTATGATGTTTTTACCAAATATGAAGAAGATCATCTACTAATTAAACAAGCACATGAAGAAGTAAAAGAGTACCAATTAGAAAATAAACGAATTACTAATTCATTAAAAAGATTATCTAATTTAAAAATAATATTAAAAGAGACAAAAACTCCAAGTCCATTTGCTTTTCCTTTGTTAGTTGAAAGACTAAAAAATACATTAAGCAATGAATCTATA
The DNA here is from genome assembly GCA_003208695.1 of Prochlorococcus sp. AG-686-P16. Taxonomy (GTDB): domain Bacteria; phylum Cyanobacteriota; class Cyanobacteriia; order PCC-6307; family Cyanobiaceae; genus Prochlorococcus_A. The sequence continues at coordinate 2,163 of QCVY01000053.1, forward strand.
GAAAAAAGAGTTGAAAAACTTATAAAAAAATATAAAAGTTAAATGCAAAAAAAATCTTTTTCTATAAGTTGGGGGGATTCGTCATTAGAAATGCTCCCTTCAAAAGCATTACTTTTGCCTCAAACAAATGAATTATTAATATGTGACATTCATCTTGGTAAAGCAGAATATTTTCAGCAGAATGGGATTCCTCTTACAAATAACTCAGATGAAAAAAACTTATTAAGCATAAAAAATATTGTAAAAAACAATAACCCTAATAAATTAATTATTTTAGGAGATTTATTTCATAGTAAATATTCAATAAGTGAATCTCTAAAAAGTAAAGTAGAAAATCTTTCAGAGTCATTAAATATTAAAATTGAACTAATAGTTGGCAATCATGATATCGGGTGCAAAGTCAAAAATATAAGCTTTCTTGAATATAAAAGATCTAGTAATTTTATATTTAGTCACGAGCCAATATGTAAATCCGAAAATCACATCTTAAATATTTGCGGACACTATCATCCAAAAACATTTTTAAAAGATTCAAAAGATAAATTATCCTTTAAATGTTTTGCTATGGATGAAAAAAATAATACATTATATCTCCCAGCTTTTGGAGATCTAACAGGAGGTTATCCATGTAAGAGTTCATTTAAAAAATGGGCAATTATTTCTGAAAACGAAATTATTGAAATATAAAATCCCTCAAAACTGCCAATAATAATTATTAAAGTTCTCGATTGAGCGTACTAATTTATACATATAAATCTCATTATTATTTCTCATTTAGTAAATTAAGTTTGAGAAATCTAGATAGCTAATGATAAGAATAATTCAACAAGAAAAAAATATAAATTTGATTACCCTTTCCTTAACTAGATTATTACGTTATAAAAAAAATAGACTTAACTTTTAATAATGAAAAAATTAATAACTATTCTTATCTTTCAAGTTATTTTAGTACCATTTGGGGTGAATGCTAATGAAAACTTTTCTGTAGAGATTGAAGCCCTGACATTAGTAATGGAGCAATATGAAAAAGATTTTGATATTGAACCCGAAACTGAGATAGAACTAAATAATAAAAAGCCTAGCTATATGGCTCTTAAACAAGATGAATGCAATGCTACTGTTAAAGTTACTGAAAAAACAGGCTTAGAAATTGTTGGAACTGAATCATTCGATGTAAATGTTTGTAAGAAGGAAATTAATAAAGTTATAAATTAATTCCTTAATTATTTAGTTAAAGTTTATTTCTTAAGTAATTTCAAATAAAAAGAGGTCTTTTACTTAAAGAAGGTAAGACCTCGAGACCTGACAGAAACTTTGGAACGGGTTCTGTTGATTAATTAATAACGAATTTAATATTGTACAGATGTAATAAAAAGTACAATTTAAATATTTATTCTTAATGCCCTATTTATTTTTTTTGGATACTTTTTGCATTTCTTCTCTAGACATAAGAGCTTCTATTTGAGCTAAAACTTTATGCAGTTCTTCTGTCTTTGTAAGAGAAGCCTCAGCGACCTCTCTTAGTTTTTCCAATTGTTCTTGAGTTCTATTCATAATTAATTAGTTAGAAATACATAACTAGAAATGATGGTTTTAAAACAAATTTTCACTCACACATAAACCTATCTTCACTCTGTTTTTTATAAAGTCAAATAAATCTCTATCTATTGATGTTATATGAGGACTTACAGTTAAATCTTCTTTTTTCATAATCACAATAAGATCAGAGTTTAACAAAGAGTTAAAATTTTATGACGTGAATACTGGTAACCCTATAGTAGCTGTTGTTATTAAAGCACCTGCAAAGATTAAAAAAGGAAGATAAGGAAAGTTTTTCAAATTCAACTCTGTTAATTTGAGATTACTATATAAGTATTTATACTATTTGTCTAGTCCTAATTCTCTCAAATAGTTTAAATTCTTCTTTTATAGCTAAGAAATAAAAGTTATCCGAATTTCCCTGAGATATATTCTTGAGTTGTTTTTTCCTTAGGAGAACTAAAAATCTTCTTTGTAGAATTGAATTCCGCTAGATATCCAACCTTACCTCCATCGCCATCTTCATATTCAATTGCATTAAAGAAAGCAGTCATATCACTTACTCTTAGAGCTTGCTGCATATTGTGAGTAACTATTATGATTGTGTAATTCTTCTTAAGTTCATGCATTGTTTCTTCTATTTTTAAAGTTGAAATAGGATCTAATGCTGAACAAGGTTCATCCATAAGTATTATTTCAGGTTCGATTGCAATGGTTCTTGCTATACATAGTCTTTGTTGTTGTCCTCCAGATAAGGAGTAACCACTATCATTTAATTTATCCTTACACTCATCCCATAAAGCAGCCTTTTTAAGCGATAGTTCCACTAAATCATCCATATCTCCTACAAATCCATTAATTCTTGCTCCAAATGCAATATTTTCATAAATTGATTTAGGAAAAGGATTGGGTTGCTGAAAAACCATTCCTATTCTTCTTCTGACTTCCACAGGATCGACTCTTTTATCGTAAATATTTGTCCCATCAAAAAGTACAGTGCCTTTTAATGAACAATTAGGAATTAAGTCATTCATTCTGTTTAAAGATCTTAGAACAGTTGATTTACCGCAACCAGAAGGACCAATAAGAGAAGTTATATCTCCTTTCTTAAAATTACAAAAAATATTTTTTACAGCTTCAAATTTTCCATAACTAATAGAAACATCCTCAATAGATAAAATATTATTCTTTTGCGCCTTTTTAGTATTTTTAATCATTTCATACCCTCTTAGTCTTCTCTGTAAATGCGGCTAAAATCCTTGAAAATATATTTACAG
>QCVY01000054.1 GCA_003208695.1 Prochlorococcus sp. AG-686-P16
TTCAAGGTTAATAGCATCTCCAAGGGCAAAAAAACTTGCCTCTACAATGGGAGTTGACTTGGCAAAAGTTTATGGATCAGGACCTCATGGAAGGATTCAGGCTGATGATGTATTGAAGGCAAATGGCCAACCTGTTTCTATACCATGGATAGGAGAGGGGAGTTCTCCCGCAAGTATTGTCAGTCCCGATGTTCAATCTGAAAGGAACTCAGAGACATTAGGCAATAGTTTTGGTAAACCGGGAGAAACTGTTCAATTTAATACTCTTCAAAAAGCCGTCAATAAGAATATGGAATCTAGTTTAAATGTTCCATGTTTTAGAGTTGGTTATTCAATAAATACTGATAAATTGGATAGCTTTTACAAGAAAGTAAAGCAAAATGGGGTTACTATGACTGCGTTATTAGTTAAGGCAGTTGCGAAGACACTTAAAAAACATCCCCAAGTTAATTCAAGCTTCTCAGAAAACGGTATTTCTTATCCAAAAAATATAAACATTGCGGTGGCTGTTGCTATGGAAGATGGAGGGTTGATAACTCCAGTATTAAAAGAACCTTGTAACACTGATTTATTTGAATTATCTAGAGAGTGGAAAGATCTTGTGAAAAGATCTAGAGCAAAACAATTAGAACCAGATGAATACTCAACAGGAACATTTACTTTATCTAATTTAGGAATGTTTGGTGTTGACAGATTTGATGCAATTCTTCCACCAGGTACAGGTGCGATTTTAGCCATAGCATCATCAAAACCAACAGTTGTTGCTAATAATGATGGCTCAATATCTGTAAAAAAAATAATGCAAGTAAATTTAACCGCTGATCATAGAGTAATTTATGGTGCTGATGGTGCATCATTCTTAAAAGACTTGTCTTCTCTCATTGAAAATGAGCCAGAAAAACTTGTAGCCTAATTTTAATTGAATTTTGAAATTCATAATGAAGAAATAGATCATAAGCTAGAAGCTTATGATTATATTCTTGATGAAACATTAATTGCTAATAAACCTTCTAAAGTAAGGCATGAATCTAGATTAATGATAGTTAAAGATAGTTCATTAGAAGAAGACTTTTTAACAAATAAATATACAAAGAATCTCTTGGACGAACTTAGCGAGGGGGATTTGGTAGTTGTAAATGATACGAAGGTGATGAAAGCAAGGTTAAAGGTTGAATTAGAAAATGGGAGATTTGTTGAATTATTAGTTTTGGAGAAAGCAGATAAATCTACTTGGCTATGTTTAGCAAGGCCTGCTAAAAAGTTAAAAATAAACAGACAATTAAATTTAAAATCATCCTTGGCAAAAGATATAAAATTGTATATTTCTGGGATTGATAAAGAAACTGGAGGAAGATTTATCAAGTTTCCAGGAAATATTAATGATCTAATTTCAATGAATAATCTCCTTGATATATATGGAGAAATCCCCCTCCCTCCATATATAAAAAGCGCCGAAGAAGAATCTTTTCATGAAAATAGTTATCAAACTGAGTATGCAATTAATCCTGGAGCAGTTGCTGCTCCAACAGCAGGATTACATTTAAGTAAAAACCTTATTTCAAATTTAAAAAACAAAGGTATACTGGTCATGCCTATTACTTTACATGTAGGTTATGGAACATTTAAGCCAATTGATCAAGAAGATTTATCTAATTTAAAACTTCATAAAGAGTGGGTAAGCGTTAGTAGGAAAGTAGTAGAAGAAATAAAAAGAGTCAAAAAAATGGATAGAAGAGTAATAGCTATCGGAACTACTACCGTAAGAGCTCTTGAAAGTTGCTATTCGCATGAAAAGGAAGATTTAATTCCTATCGCTAAGTATGTTGACTTAGTAATAAAGCCAGGCTATAAATTTAAGGCCGTTGATGGATTATTAACTAATTTTCATCTTCCAAAGAGTTCATTATTACTACTAGTAAGCGCAATGATTGGTAGAGAAAGATTATTAAATCTATATAAAAATGCCATAAAAGAAAAATTTAGATTCTTCTCTTATGGCGACGCTATGTATATTTCACCAGATTCATTTCTGGTGAAAAAATAAATTTAAGCTTTAACTGGCTCCTGAATTATTCCACTTGGAACTTCAGTAAACATAATTGATGATAAATACCTTTCGGCTAAATCTGGCAAAACAACCACTATAGTTTTACCTGCATATTCATCTTGCTCAGCTAATCGGACCGCCGCCGCCGCTGCCGCCCCACAAGATATTCCTACGAGAAGCCCTTCTTCTTTTGCTAATCTAAGAGCCATCTCGATTGATTCATCATTTGTAACCTGTTCAACTTTATCAACAATTGATAAATCAAGGTTTTTAGGAATAAATCCTGCTCCTATTCCTTGTATTTTGTGTGGTCCAGATTTAACTTCTTCGCCATTCATTGTCTGAGTAATAACAGGACTATGTGATGGTTCTACTGCTACAGAAACAATATTCTTGCCCTTCTCATGTTTAATGTATCTTGAGACTCCTGTAATTGTTCCACCTGTTCCAACCCCTGCAACAAAAACATCAATTTCACCATCGCAATCATCCCAAATTTCAGGCCCAGTTGTTTTGAAATGAATTTCTGGGTTTGCTGGATTATCAAACTGACCTGGCATGAAATATTTAGAGGGATTGCTCTCTGCGATCTCTTTAGCCTTAGCAATTGCTCCTGGCATACCTTTGGAAGCCTCTGTTAAAACAATTTCGGCCCCTAAAACTGCCATCACTCTTCTCCTTTCAATAGACATAGATTCTGGCATAGTAAGGATTAGTTTGTAACCTCTTGCTGAAGCAGTAAAAGCTAGGGCAATTCCAGTATTTCCAGATGTAGGTTCAACAATGGTTTTATCTTTTGTAAGTTTCCCGCTTTTCTCCGCATCCCATATCATGTTTGCACCAATCCTGCATTTAACACTATATGCAGGATTTCTTCCTTCAATTTTTGCTAATACAGTAGCTTTAGCGTTTTTAGTGACTGATTTTAATTTTACTAATGGAGTGTTTCCAATAGCAAAACTGTTGTCCTCATAAATTTTTGCCATTTATAATATTGAGAAAATATACATTAATACTAACTATTTTTTAGAAAAAGAGTATATAAGTTTTTATACGGTAAGTACTAGGAATTTAAAAATTATTTAATGCTTCAGCAAAGTTTCTCCATAAGTGATCTTTATCTTCTAGTCCAACGGATACTCTTATAAGGTGCGAAGGAATGCTAAAACTTTCAACCCAATCTAATTCGTCATAATGAGCTAATAAAACATAAGGACATACAAGGGTAAATTTTGTACCTAAACTAGGACCTTTTGATATTTGAAGAGAATTATAGAACTTTTTAGCTTTCTCTAGACCTCCTTTTAATTCAAAAGATAATAAGCAACCATATCCCCCATCAGAAGTAAGTATGGAATTAAAATTAGGACAATTTTCGGGATGGAAAATATTTTTGATCTCTTTATGGGTTTCTAATCTTTTTTTTAATTCTAAACATGCTTTATTTTGCTCAAAAACTCTTTGTTTTACATCTCTACTAGCTTTTTCTAGAGAAACCATATCGCTATCTGAAAGAGTTGGAAGGTTTATTTCATTTAAAGCATTTCTAAACTGATCAATCCATCTGCTTTTTGGATTTAGTATTAGTGAGCCAGCAAGAATATCACCGCTACCTGAAAAGATTTTTGTTAGTGAAGTGAAAACGATATCTGCATACTCTAGAGAATTTATATTTATATTTGAACCAATAGTATCGTCAACTATCACAGGTATTTTTAATTTATTTGCTATTTCTGAAATTTTTTTTATGTTCACACATTTGAGCATTGGGTTACTTGGTAATTCAATAATCAAGGCTGCTGGATTTATTTTTATTATTTCTAATTCAATATCCTTGCAATTTTCTTCTGTAACTAACTTTGCTCCATGAAATATATGCATTGGTAATTTAAGTACATCTACATATGGGAAACCAATTTGAAGTGTAGGTCTTTCTGGAAACAATTTATATATTATTTCTAATGATATGTATAGTGCTGACATGCCAGATGAAGTTAAGTGGACATCATTAGAGCTTGATTTTGTAAACTTGGAAATTCTATCTTTTATTATTTGATAGCTTTCATTGGCTAAAGATTTTGAAGGGCAATCCTCAATGCCTAATTCAATAGCAGCCGCTCTTGAAGATAACCCGAGACCCGTATGTTGCCAAAAAGATTTTGCATATATGCTCGCTGATTCTCTAGTAATTAAAAAAAATAAATTATGTCTTCTTTCGATATATGAAGAACCTATAGAAGTATTTCTATCACAGTACTTTTTTGCTTTTAAAGCTATTCTTTCATCTAGATAGGGCCAGATACTTTGATCATTTAATTGACTTTCTTTTTTTACCTTTTCACATAATCTTTTTACTAAAGGATTAAGTCCAAAACGAGGATAGATTGACTTTAATAATTCCATGCATTTTGGATCTTTTTCCTCATAATTAATTACATCATTCCAAGTTGGTAAAGCTACAGAAACAGCATGTTTATTATCAGGAATCGAATATCCCAACTCTAAACTTCTCCATATTGGATTTTCAAGTAAATTTCTCAATTTTTAGAACTTATTTAAGGCAAATAAGATATCTGAGATTAAATCATTTGCATCTTCACAACCTACCGACAATCTTATAAGTGAATCATCAATGCCTAAGAGGTTTTTTGTTTTGTCATCAACAGATGCATGAGTCATTGTTGCAGGGTGGCAAATTAAACTTTCAACGCCTCCAAGACTCTCTGCTAATGAGAAATATCTGAGTGATTTACAAAATTTAAAAGTATCCGATTTGTTTAAGTTTAATTTAAGAGTGATCATTGAACCACCAGATTTCATTTG
>QCVY01000055.1 GCA_003208695.1 Prochlorococcus sp. AG-686-P16
TCTCTATACAAAATCAGCTCGACTTCTTTTTCACTATGACCAAATAATCTTAAGTTTGAATAAGAATTATTTTCCCCATTAACTCTATCGTTATCATCAATTTTGAATTTACTTAAATCGGCCCAACTCAAGATGTTATTCATTTATTGAAATTAAGCTTATATTTACGATATAATAGATGATTTAAAAGGTTTTGGAATTTGAATTTGACTTGATTGTTGTCGGCGCTGGTTCGGGAGGATTGGCTGCTGCAAAACGAGCTGCGAGTCATGGCGCAAAAGTTGCAATAATAGAAGTAAACAAAATAGGCGGGACCTGCGTTATTCGAGGTTGTGTCCCAAAAAAACTGATGGTTTATGCTGCTAATAATAGAAGAAATATGGTTTCTTCAGAAGGGTATGGATTAACAAGCAAAGAAATAACTTTTAAATCTAATATATTGCTAAATAATATTAGGGAAGAAGTTTCTAGATTAAGTGTCTTACATTCAAATTCTTTAAAAAAATTTAACGTTAAAGTTTTTGAAGGCCTCGGAAGATTTCTAAATCAAAATACAATAGAAGTAGTTTGTCCTAATACAAAAAATATTTTAAGAAAAGTAAGTGCTAAAAATATTCTCATTTCGGTTGGTGGCAAACCAAAAAAATTAAATATTCCAGGAACAGATTTAGCATGGAGTAGTGATGATATTTTTGAATTAAAAGATTTTCCTAAGAAATTATTAATAGTTGGTGGAGGTTATATTGCCTGTGAATTTGCTTCAATTTTTAAAAACTTAGGCACTGAAGTTACCCAATTAATTAGAGGTAATAGCTTATTAAATGGCTTTGACAAAGACTTGTCAGAATGTTTAGAAAAATCAATGACTTCCTTGGGTATAAATTTAAAATTCAAAAATCAGTTAAAGTCTATAAAAAAATCAAATGATGATCTAGAGTCCACTTTAGAATCCGGAAGTAAATTATTAACCAACAATATACTTGTTGCAACTGGACGAGAACCTGCTCTTAGAAGATTACATTTAGATACTTTAAATCTAAAAATGGATGGAATATATTTAGAAGTTAATGAACTTAATCAGACAAGTAATTCTAATATATTTGCTATTGGAGATATAGTTAAAAAACCAAATTTAACGCCAGTAGCTATTGAACAAGGGAGAGTTTTTGCAGATAATTATTTCGCTGATCTTAAAAGAAAAGTTAATTATGAAAATATTCCTAAAGCAGTATTTACTATCCCAGAAATTTCAACAGTTGGACTTAGTGAGGAAAAGGCAAAAGAAATTTATTCGGAGGTAAATGTACAAGTTTTCAAATGTGATTTTACTCCAATGTCTAATACCTTTAAAAAAAATAAATCTAAGTGTATGTTAAAACTTGTGGTTAACAAAAATAATGATAAGGTCCTAGGTTGCCATATGTTTGGAGAAGCAGCTTCTGAAATTATACAAATGGTTTCAGTGTCTTTAAATGCAGGGATTACTAAAAAGGATTTTGATACTACCATGGCTTTGCATCCAACTATTTCAGAGGAATTTGTAACTATGTATGGATAAATTAAATTATCTTCTAGATATTTTGAGACTTTCTTGGGCAAAAAGAAATACTGTGAAAAATGCAAAATAAACAAAAATACATATTCTCAGTTCATAAAGATTTCTAAATCCGTTTAAGAACAATATCTTATCAATAATGTAGAAAATATACATATTTAAAAGTAAGAAGCCTTCTGATCTAGTTATTTTACCCTTGGTCCAAAAGATTGGGAGGCAGGCAAAAGTAGTTAAAACCATAAATGGCAAGTCAACTTTTATTAGGCTTTGATCAATTGTAAAACCTTTTAATCCAGAAAAAATACTGCAACTTCCAAGAATAAGAAGCTGATTAAGCAAATTGCTTCCAATAACATTACCAATCGCAAGATCTGTTTTACCTTTCAAGGCTGCAATTATTGAAGTAATAAGTTCTGGCAGAGAGGTTCCTGTGGCAACTATAGTTAGACCAATAATAATTTCATTTACGCCTAATAGAGTTGCTAAGGATTGAGAACCATTTACTAAAATATTTGAACCAAAGCTTAGAAGAAAAATTCCAGATATCAATTTCAACATAATATTAAATTTACCTCCCTTAATGCTTGGAGATTCTTCTATCTCTGGCTCAGCTTTTTTAGTATCCTCCTCATTTTCCTTAATAGTATTTATTTCCCAAATTGTATTTAAGGTTAAACAAAATATTAGAAAAATTCCTGCTTGCCAAGTTAAAAGACCAGTTGAAGACATTGCCCAGACTGCACATGAAATAGCTATTAAAAGAGGTACATCTCTTCGGACAATTCTACTTTTTACTTTTAAAGGGGTTATTAATGAGCTTATTCCTAAGACAACAAGAACATTAAAAATATTGCTTCCTATTACATTGCTTGCTGCGAGTGAGTCACTCCCCTTAAAGATTGAATTTAAACTTACTAATAATTCCGGAGAACTTGTACCTAAGGAAACAACAGTTAATCCTATTACTATTTGAGGTATTCCTAAAATTAACGATAAAGTAATTGCCCCTTGAATGAATAATTCTCCACCTGCAAAAAGTAATATTATTCCAATTATGATCTCTATTATTGGCAATATAAATTCACTCATATTTAAAAGACTTATTTAGATGATTATATCTTTAATTTATTCAACAACTATCTCAAAACTATTGTCAATTTTTATATGCTGTTAAGATTAATTAAATAATTAAAATCTTGAAAGAATTAACAATATTAAAACCGGATGATTGGCATCTACATTTAAGGGAAGGCATTGTTTTAAAAAATATTATTAGGTTTACATCTGAAGTTTTTGGTAGGGCAATTGTGATGCCAAACACCAAAAACCCAATAACATCTATCGAAAAATGTATTTCTTATAAGAATTCTATATCTGAAGCATTGTCTGATAATTCCACGTTTGAGCCATTAATGACGATGTATCTAACGGACGAGACAATTAAAAACGAATTAGTAGAAGGCTTTAAAAATAAAGTTTTCTTTGCTGCCAAATTGTATCCTGCTAATGCAACAACAAACTCCAGACATGGAGTTAAAAAAATAAAAAACCTTTATGAAATATTTGAAGTTATGCAAGAACTTGGAATGCCACTATTAATTCATGGAGAAGTAACTGACCCTGAAGTAGATATTTTTGATAGGGAAGAAGTTTTTATAGACAAAGAACTTTCACCTTTAATACAACAATTCCCAAAATTAAAGATTGTTTTAGAGCATATAACTACTTCTCATGCCGTTGACTTTGTTCAAAGAAATAACTTAGGAGCTACTATTACTCCACATCATTTACACATAAATAGGAATGCAATGTTCTTTGGAGGTTTAAATAGTGACTTTTACTGCTTACCAGTCGCTAAGAGAGAAAATAATAGAATTGCTTTAAGGAAAGCTGCTACTAGTGGAAAAGAATGTTTTTTCTTAGGCACAGATTCTGCTCCTCACTTAAGACAGTGGAAAGCTTTTTGCGGTTGTGCAGGTATTTTTAATTCTCCAGTAGCAATAGAAAGCTATTTAAAAGTTTTTGAGGAGGAAAATGCGCTAAATAAATTCGAAAAATTTGCCAGCTTGAATGGGCCTAATTTTTATAATTTACCTATTAATAACGAAAAAATAAGATTGGTATCTAGGTCAAATGAAATTCCAGAATTTATTGAAATTATTGAGAAAAATAAGGTTGTTGGACAAATAAAAACATTTCATGGAGGTGAAACTTTAACTTGGCAAGTAGAGGGAGTGGTTAAATAAAACAATAAAGAAATTGTATCAACAACAGAAAAATGTGAGGATGGGATTCGTTGATAAATGATTAATTTAATGATTAAAAGATTTAAATTAATCTCAAGATCCCGAGAAAATGTAAATATTCGCATTTTTCTTGTTCAATTGAGATAGTTTCGGCTTCGATTGAAAAGTCTGAATTCTTATTGGGAGTGTGGCAGAATTGGTAGACGCGCCGGACTTAAAATGAAATTGATAATCTAATACACTAGCGAACAGGTCAAATAGGGACTGAGGTAAAACTCAGTCCCTTACTTAATTTATAACCTATCCCTATTGGGACAAATATCCAACACATAATCTAGCGACTTTTAAACCATTAAATATCACAGTATTTTTAAAAGAATTTCATTAATATTGAGATTTTTTAACTTTGAATTATTAGCCGAAATATTTATTCTGATTTTTCAATAGGAAAAATAACAGCCAATCCAAGATATATCAAAATTGGAATGCCAAAGGTAAAACATGCAGAGATGAAAAAAACTAATCGCCAGAAAAAAACATTTCCCCTGTTAGATTTTTCGAGACCTTTGCAAACGCCTAAAAACCAGGCACCTTTTTTTGTTCTGATAATACTCGACATTTATTTTTTCAATTAAAAGTAATTATTAATAACTTATCATCGATCTTATTTTTTACTAGTAAATATTTGATTAATTCTAAATAACCTAATTCCAAATATATCTAGCGTGTCTATTGCTTCCTTAAAAGTGTAAATATTCGCATTTTTCTTGTTTAATTGAGATACTTTCGGCTACGATTAAATAGCGCAAATTCCTTTTGGGAGTGTGGCGGAATTGGTAGACGCGCCGGACTTAAAATCCGTCGAGCGCTTTAGCTCGTGGGGGTTCAAGTCCCCCCACTCCCATTCTTAAACTATTTATTTTTCGTTCTTACGATAACTTTTAATAGTTGTTATGTTTTTACTAAATAAACCAGAAATTTAAATGGAAAGCATTTTAAATAATTCAT
>QCVY01000056.1 GCA_003208695.1 Prochlorococcus sp. AG-686-P16
ATTATTTACTTATCCTAATTTCAGAGTTAGACTTGTTGAGTTAAGTAGGTTTTTTTTTGAATAAAGAATTATCACATCGCTCTCATGAACTAAAAGCTCTTGGTTGGAATCAAGAAGATTTATCACGTTATGAAGACTTATGGGACTATAGCCAAAGGTGGGGATTGATAAATCTAGAAAGAGAAGACAGACAATTTTTGAAAAAAGCAGAGAAGTTGCTTCCTAAAATTCAAAATAAAAAAGCATCTGTTAAAAAATCTATTGAAGAGAAATCTTATTATTTATGGTTAAATTTCTATCTTGAAGAAATAAAAATATTTAATGAATCTTACGTACCCAAAAAACAAGTAAGTGTATGGACTCTTTTGATTGAAGAGGAGTTGAAGCTTCTTAAAGAGCTTCAACCCGTAATGGGCCTACCAGATACTTTGAAGGCTAAAAAATTGTTTGTTAACAGAAAACAAATTATTGAAAAAGCATTTAACGAATACGATGCCCAAAATAATAACGAGCCTTTTGATTTCATAAATATATTTAATAAATCTGAAAAAGATGTGAGTAAAAGCTGGAAATCTATTACTGAAAAAGATCCTGATGCAAATGAATCTTTCCCTATTGTCGAAAGCAAAAATGCAGAGGATTTAAGATCTGAAATAAATGAAGATTTGAAATCATTTATGAGGGAGAATTATCCATCATTGAAAGAGGTTTTATAAAGATTTATCTTTTTTATATTTATTTTTACGAAGTTTTTAAGTTTAATAGATAATAGGATTAATTAAAAAATTTTGAGTAACCAAAAGTTCGAGACTCTTCAGTTACATGCAGGCCAAGAGCCTGATCCAACTACTAACTCTAGAGCTGTACCTATTTATCAGACAAGTTCTTATGTTTTTGATAACGCTGAACATGGAGCAAATCTTTTTGGATTAAAAGAATTTGGAAATATCTATACAAGACTCATGAACCCCACTACTGATGTCTTCGAAAAGAGGATGGCAGCTTTAGAGGGCGGTATGGCTGCATTAGCAACTTCATCAGGTCAAGCTGCTCAATTTCTGGCAATAGTAAATTGTATGAAAGCAGGTGACAATTTTGTATCAACATCCTTTTTATATGGAGGAACTTACAATCAATTCAAGGTTCAATTTCCTAGGTTGGGAATAGAAGTTAAATTTGCTGAAGGAGATAGTGTTGATAGTTTTAAAGACAAAATAGATAATAAAACTAAAGCAATCTATGTTGAGTCAATGGGAAACCCTAGATTCAACATACCCGATTTTGAGGGTCTTTCTAATTTAGCGAAGGAAAATGGTATTCCCTTAATTGTTGATAATACTCTTGGGGCGGGGGGGGCTCTAATTAAACCAATTGATTTTGGTGCGGATATTATTGTAGAAAGCGCAACTAAATGGATAGGAGGACATGGAACTAGTATTGGTGGAGTAATTGTTGATGCAGGAACTTTTGATTGGGGCAATGGAAAATTTCCACTAATGAGTGAACCAAGTGCTGCTTATCACGGCCTAGTGCATTGGGATGCGTTTGGATTTGGTAGTGATATATGTAAATCTTTAGGTGTTCCTGATAATAGGAATATTGCCTTTGCCTTAAGAGCAAGGCTGGAATGTTTAAGAGATTGGGGCCCAGCTCAAAGTCCTTTCAATTCTTTTTTATTATTACAAGGTTTAGAAACCTTAAGTTTAAGAATAGAAAGACAAACTTCTAACGCTCTTGAGTTGGCAAAATGGCTAGATTCAAATCCTCAAGTTACAAGCGTTAATTTTCCTGGTTTGGAATCTGATCCTTATTACTCAAGAGCTAAAAAATACACTACAGGCAGAGGTATGGGATGTATGCTTATGTTCTCTTTAAATGGTGGATATGAAAACGCTGTTAAATTTATTGATTCATTAGAATTAGCTAGTCATCTTGCTAATGTTGGAGACTCAAAAACTTTAGTTATTCATCCTGCTTCGACGACACACCAACAATTATCAGAGGAAGAACAATTATCAGCAGGCGTCACTCCAACAATGGTAAGAGTATCTGTTGGCATAGAGCATATTGATGATATAAAAGCAGATTTTGAGCAGGCACTTTCAAAAATTACTTAAATAATGGAGATTCTTTGGCTTTAATAATACCAAGTAATTATCACAAGATTGGTGATGTTGAGAAAAATCATATTTCTTGGATTGAACCCGATTTGGCTGAAAGACAGGATATACGACCATTAAGGATTGGTATTTTAAATATCATGCCTCTTGGTAAGCAATATGAATTTAATTTATTACATCCTCTTGGTTTATCCCCACTTCAAATTGAGCCTGTTTGGATAAAATTAAAAACTCATTCATATAAAACATGGGATCTTAACCATTTAAATAATCTTTATACAACATGGGAGGAGGCAAATGATCCAGAACCATTAGATGGGGTAATTATTACCGGAGCACCTGTTGAGCATTTGGCTTTTGAAGAAGTTAAATATTGGGACGAATTCGTAAATATTACTAATGAAGCCAGAAATTCATGTGCAAGCACCCTTGGGTTGTGTTGGGCAGGATTTGCACTAGCTTATTTGGCAGGTGTTAATAAAACAATATTTGATAGGAAATTATTCGGGTTATTTCCATTAAAGAGTCTTGCCCCTGGTCATCCTTTAATGGGTACGCAAGATGATGAATTTATCTGTCCACAAAGTAGATTTGCAGGGTTACCTGATCTTGAAATGGAAGAAGCACAAAAAGATGGCAAATTGAATTTGCTTGCATATGGCAAGAATGTTGGTTACACAATATTTGAAACCAAAGATCAAAAACAACTTATGCACTTAGGTCATCCTGAATATACAGTGCATAGAATAATTAGCGAAATTAATAGAGATAAAGAAAAGGGAGATGTCCCTCCTCCTGAGAATTTTGATATTAATTGTTCAAATACATCTTGGAGATCTCATCGGAATCTCCTTTTCCAGCAATGGCTATGGTTTTGTTATCAGCAAGTTAGTCTCAATTAAATTAAATTAGTGAGACATTTCAAGACCTCCTAGTCTTTCAAATAAGTTCAAGCTTTCTTTATTTAAACCAATAACCTCAACTTTTGAACCGCTATTTTTGAATTTTCTAATAATTTGATCTAGAGCAACTACTCCGCTCTGATCCCAAATATGAGCTAAAGACATATCAATTAAAATATCTTTTGGATGCTCATGAATATCGAATCCTTGTAGAAAATATATTTTGCTTACAAAAAATAATTGACCTTCAACTTTGTAAGTTATTTGGTTTTTACTATTAACTCTAGAAACAGTTATAACTTTTGCAACTTTCCTGCTAAAAAGTATTGCAGCTAAACCAACTCCTGCAATTACACCTAGAGCAAGATTATGTGGTTTTGTAAGCATAGTAACCGCAAATGTCATAAGCATTACTGCGGTGTCACTTTTTGGTATCTTTCTAATATTCTTTAAACCATTTAAATCGGCAGTACTAACAGCAATTGTGATCATTATTGCTACTAAAGCGGCCATGGGTATTGCCCCTATCCATGGTTTTAAAAGGATGATCATTAATAGTAATGATAATCCTGAAATTAAAGTTGATAACCTAGATTTACCTCCATTCTCATTATTCATAACTGATTGCCCTACTAGCGCGCAGCCTGCCATGCCTCCAAATAAAGAGGAAATTATATTAGCTATACCTTGTCCTCTTGCTTCTTTGTTTTTGTTGGAACTTGAATCTGTGGCATCATCCAATATATCTTGAGTTAAGAATGTTTCCATTAAACCAACGAGCGATATTGCCAAAGATGTTGGCAAAATGATTCCTAAAGTTGAAAGGTTAAATGGTGCTTTTCCATTCTCTAATGCACCAAATGGTAAGGATAAGCTGGGAAATCCATTCGGTAATGTTCCTAAATCACTAACAGTAGGGATTTCTAATTTAAAAAATATACTTATAAATGTAAGCAAAACAATTGCTACTAACTGAGAAGGAATTACTTTTGTTATTTTGGGAAATCCATAAATAACAATTAATCCTAAAATTACGAGAATCCAAACAGTAGGTATTTGACTATTTGTCGGATATTTTGAAAGTTCATTTTCTAATAGTTTCCCTCCATTAATGCCAATTCCTAATTGAAGGAATTGAGCTTGAAATATTAATAATGCAAGAGCATTTACAAATCCGCTTAATACACCTGTAGGTACAAACCTCATTTGATAAGCCAGCCTTAGATATCCCCAGAGTATTTGAAAAACTCCTGTTAATAATCCTGCCGCTATTAAATAGGAAAGACCAAGATTTGTTCCAGGGGCCTGTGCTTCTCCAATAGCAACAACCCCGGTCATTAAAAGGGCTGTTGATCCTGTCGCGGAAGTAATCATACCCCTTCTGCCACCAAGAATCGCAATTGTTATAGATAAGCAGAATGCTCCATAAAGTCCAACTTTAGGATCAACTCCAGCAATTCCTGAAAAAGCAATTGCTTCAGGAATCATTGCAAAAGCTACTACTAAACCTGAAAGAATATTGGATTTTGGATCATCTAACCAATTTTTAGATAAATATTTCGTGAAATTTGACATTTTAATTTCTTCACATACTTAAAA
>QCVY01000057.1 GCA_003208695.1 Prochlorococcus sp. AG-686-P16
CTAGAAATGAATTTTGTTTTTACTGGTAACTTGTATTGAGCTAAGCGCATAGCCTCTTTGGCAATTTCTTCCGTAATCTCTTCACCACCCATTTCAAATAATATTCTTCCAGGTTTTACAACAGCGACCCAAAACTCTGGATTACCTTTACCTGATCCCATCCTAGTTTCAGCTGGTCTCATAGTTACTGGTTTATCTGGAAAAATACGAATCCATATTTTTCCACCACGTTTCACATATCTTGTCATTGCTCTTCTACTTGCTTCTATCTGACGAGCAGTTACCCAGCCACAGTCTTGGGCTTGTAGTGCAAACTGACCAAATGCAATGGTATTACCCTTAGAGGCAACTCCTTTCATCCTGCCTCTATGCTGTTTTCGGAATTTAGTACGTTTTGGACTAAGCATTGTTATACCTCCTATGAATTCTCATTTGAACGATCCTCAAATTGCTGAGGTTTTCGGCTACCTTTCCTTCTTGGAATAGCCCCAACAGGAATAGTTTGTTCTTCTTTCGGAAGAACCTCCCCTTTAAAGACCCAAACTTTAATTCCTAAAACACCATAAGTTGTATTTGCTTCACGTAGTGCATAATCAACCTCAGCTCTCAAAGTATGAAGAGGAACCCTCCCTTCTCTAGTCCACTCTGTTCTAGCTATTTCTGCGCCATTAAGTCTTCCACCTACTTGTACTTTTAAGCCTAAAACACCAGCCCTTTGTGCTCTTTGTAAAGCCATCCTTATAGTTCTTCTAAAGGCAACTCTTTTTTCTAATTGTTGTGCTATGTATTCAGCAAGTAAATATGCATCCGCATCAACTCTCTCCACTTCAACTACATTAATTCGAACTTGCCTTGTTCTATCTCCTATAGTTTTTTGTATACCTGACCTCAATTCCTCAATACCACTTCCTTGCCTTCCTACAATCACTCCAGGTCTAGCTGTTTTTAATTCGAGTTCTAACTGATCGGCTTTTCTAGCAATTAGAACATCACTAATTCCAGCTGAGCTGTATTTCTTTTGAATAAAAGTACGAATCTTATCATCTTCTTGTAGAAGAGTTGGATAAGTTTTAGAAGTAGCGAACCATTTTGAACGGTGTTCTTGTGTAATACCTAACCTAAACCCAGTTGGATTAATTTTATTGCCCATTAATTTTGTGCCTCAGTATTTGTTTGATTAGGAGCAGATTCAACAGAAATACTAATATGGCAAGTCTGTTTTTTAATAGAGAAAGCTCTACCTTGAGCTCTTGGTCTGAACCTTTTCATCACAGGACCATTATCGGCCGAAGCTGAAGATATTACTAGGGAGGAGGGCTCCATACCCAAATTATGTTCCGCATTAGCTACGGCAGATCTTAAAACCTTGGTAATAGGATCGGTAGATCTATATGGCATAAATTCCAACATAATAAGTGCATCTCTATAAGATTTACCTCTAATTTGATCGAGAACTCTTCTTACTTTTGATGCAGAGCCACGAATATACTTACCGTGAGCAATAGCTATTTTTGTCATTTCAGGTGTTTTTGTCATTTATCTCGCCCCCTTCTTATCTCTCAGGTGGCCACGATAGGTTCTAGTAGGAGCGAATTCACCCAATTTATGACCAATCATTTGTTCAGTTATAAATACTGGTATATGAGCCTTACCATTGTGAACAGCAATCGTATGACCAATCATAACAGGAAGGATAGTCGAAGATCTAGACCATGTTTTGATGACTGATTTATCATTATCAGTATTTTGTTTTTCTACCTTTTTAAGCAAACTATCTGCTACAAAAGGCCCTTTTTTTAATGAACGTCCCATAATTTATAAAATAGAAATAGAAATAGAAATAGTAGTAATCAAGAATCTCTTCCTCCTCTACTTCTCTTAGAAATACGACGACGTCTTCGAACAACTAATTTGTTACTTGACTTGTTTTTCTTACGTGTCTTTAATCCAAGCGCAGCCTTACCCCACGGTGTTACAGGGCCTGCCCTACCAATCGGAGCTTTTCCCTCTCCTCCTCCATGTGGATGATCACATGGATTCATAACACTACCTCTCACTTGAGGTCTTCTACCTAACCATCTTCTTCTCCCTGCTTTTCCTAGGCTAGTGTTACGTATTTCAGAATTACCCACTTCACCTAAAGTTGCATAACATTCTTTTCGTACAAGTCTAACTTCAGTGGATGGGAGTTTTAAAGCGACATAATCTCCTTCTTTCGCCATTAGTTGAGCACTAGCTCCTGCAGATCTGACCATTTGAGCACCTCTACCAGCATATAGTTCTACACAATGAATACTCGATCCTAATGGCATAGAAGATAGGGGCATTGCATTCCCTTCTTCAATTGGAACACTTTCACCAGAAATTACATTCTGGCCAACTTTTATTCCGGATGGAGCGATTATATATCTTTTCTCTCCGTCTTCATAGAATAAAAGTGCAAGCCTCGCATTTCTATGAGGATCATAATGAATAGCTGCAACCTTCGCATTAATATTTTTTTTATCTCTTCTGAAATCTACCAATCTATATTGTCTTTTATGTCCTCCTCCTCTGTGACGACAGGTTATAACTCCTCTATTATTTCTACCTTTGTTTCTATGCTTAGAAACTATTAATGATCTTTCTGGTTTAGAACCTGTAATCTCACTGAAGTCAGTAACAACTCTTTGTCTAGTTCCAGGTGTATAGGGTTTGAATTTACGAATAGCCATAATAAATACTCCTTAAGATTCTGGGAATAGTTGAATTTTGTCTCCTTCAGCAAGACGGACAATTGCCTTTTTGACTTGAGAACGTTTACCGGAGAATTTGCCGACTCTTCTTGTTCTCCTTGGAGGATTCATAGTGTTTATTCCAATAACTTTAACACTAAACAAGGCCTCAATTGCTGCCTTTATCTGAGGCTTTGCCGCTCTATGATCTACCTCAAAAGTATATTGGTTAAGGTCTAGCGCATTTGTCGCTTTTTCTGTAATTACAGGTTTACGAATTATATCTGCTAAACGAGAATCAAATAATTTACTCATGATGCATAAACCTCTTGAATTTTATTGATTGCTGATTGACCAATAACTAACTTATTAGCGTTGAGAATATCAAAAACATTTAATTGATCGGCAGCAATTAATTTTACTTTTTCAATATTGTTAATAGATTTTTTGATAATTACAGAAGGACTATCAAGAATAACCAAAACTTTTTCTGTTTTTTCTATTCCTAATCGGGAAAGTCCATTAATTATCTCACTAGTTTTTGGTTGATTTAATGTAGAACCAAAATCTTCAACAGTTTTGATATCAGCAATCCTAGACATTAGTGCTGTTCTAAGGGCTAATCTTCTTTCTTTTCGGTTCATATCTAGATTATATGAACGTGGTTTAGGGCCAAAAATTACTCCCCCTCCTGGTCTTAAAGGAGTCCTAATTGATCCTTGACGAGCTCTACCAGTACCCTTTTGCTTATATGGTTTCCTCCCACCTCCACGAACTTCAGACCTTGTCAAAGTAGAAGCGGTGCCCTGTCTTTTGTTAGCTAATTGTCTAAGAACAGCTCTATGGATTAAATCGGCAGAAGATGTCTCCTTGGCAACTTTCAAATCAATTGAAACCTTACCAGCTTTTTTGCCATCCCATTTTAAAGTTTCTAATGTTGTCATGATTTTGCTCCTCCTTTGTTACCTACAACATTATTAGGCCTTATATTTACTATCGAGCCAGGTTTGCCTGGTACAGAACCTTTCACTACAAGCAAATTTTTCTGATCATCAATTTTGACCACTAGTAAACCCTTGGTGGTGATTTTTTTACCTCCATATCTTCCTGCCATCCTTTTACCAGGATAAATTCTACCTGGAGTTGTTCCAGCACCTGTGGATCCTGGAGCTCTATGATTTTTGGAACCATGACTCATAGGTCCTCTACTAAAACCATGTCTTTTTTGATATCCGGAAAAACCTCTACCCATCGATTTGCCGCTGATATCTACTTTTTGACCGACCTCAAAATTTGTAACAGTTATTTCTTTTCCAATCTCATAAGAAGAAGTCTCTTCAACTCTATATTCTTTTAAATGCTTTAAAAGTATTTCACCTGATTTTAGTAAATGTCCTTTTTCAGGCTTACTAAAATGCTTATCCTTTGATACTCCGTATCCTATTTGAATGGATGTATAACCATCCAAAGGTTGAGATTTTAATTGTGTAACTCGACAAGGACCAGCCTCTATAAGGGTAACTGGTACTGCATTACCATCCTTATCGAATAATTGGGACATGCCCAATTTTTTTCCTAAAATTCCTATAGACATAAACTTGTGTAGGCTAGCTCGTAAATAATTTTTGGTTAATTGTCAAACCTCTTTCGAGTTTTAACAATGTTATCAATCAAAAATTTAATTCATTAATAGGAGTGAGACTTTTCTAAGATTTGAAAGTTTCTCTTGGGGTTAATCCCATCCCAAATTTTTAACGAAACGCTAAAA
>QCVY01000058.1 GCA_003208695.1 Prochlorococcus sp. AG-686-P16
TTTGATATTTCTATGGGTAGCAGTTTTGGAAAAATTTTTCGTGTAAGTACATTTGGTGAATCTCATGGAGGTGCTGTTGGAGTTATTCTTGATGGATGTCCTCCAAAGTTAAAAATAAATATTGATCTCATACAAAATGAATTAGATAGGCGGAGACCTGGACAGAGCAAAATTACGACTCCAAGAAATGAAGATGATAAATTAGAGATATTAAGTGGTTTAAAGGAAGGAATAACACTTGGAACCCCTATTGCGATGTTGGTTCGAAATAAAGATCAAAGACCAGGAGATTATACTAATTTAGAGCAAGTATTCAGGCCATCTCACGCAGATGGAACATATCATTTGAAGTATGGAATTCAGGCTGGTTCTGGAGGAGGTAGAGCATCGGCTAGAGAAACCATAGGAAGAGTTGCCGCAGGTGCTATTGCAAAACAATTATTAAAAAACTTGTTTAATACTGAAATTCTTTCTTGGGTAAAACGTATACATGATATCGACTCTCAAGTAAATAAAAATAAACTTACTATAAGTAAAATAGATTCAAATATTGTTAGATGTCCTGATAAAAAAGTCGCTGCAAAAATGATTAAAAGAATAAAAGAATTACAGAAGGATGGTGATTCTTGTGGAGGTGTTATTGAATGCTTAGTGAAAAATGTTCCATCTGGATTAGGCATGCCTGTCTTTGATAAATTGGAAGCTGATCTTGCAAAAGCTTTGATGTCTTTACCTGCTACCAAAGGGTTTGAAATAGGTTCAGGTTTCTTGGGAACTTATTTAAGAGGGAGTGAACATAATGATTCGTTTGTTGAGTCTGATGATATTAGTAAGCTTAAAACAATATCAAATAATTCAGGAGGGATACAGGGAGGTATAAGTAATGGAGAGGATATTGAGATGAAAATAGCTTTTAAACCAACAGCAACTATTGGAAAGGAGCAGAAAACTGTTAATGCTGATGGTAAAGAAGTACTATTGAAGGCAAAAGGCCGACATGATCCTTGTGTTTTACCAAGAGCAGTGCCAATGGTTGATTCAATGGTAGCTCTCGTACTAGCAGACCATTTGCTTCTCCATCATGCTCAATGCTCAATTATTAAATAATATTATTCTTTAATTCGATCTTCTTCTGAGCCATTCATATATCTTTGGATCTATTTTATTATTTTTAAAACCCATATCCCCAATAACGATAGCTTTATATCCTAGTGATTTATATAGCGGTATATCAGATATGGATAGACCTCCAGCTGCAATAAAATCTATATTTTTATATTGAGATAGATTTATTAATTCAATATTATCTTTTACTGGGTAAATTTTGATAATTTCACAATTCAAATCTATTGCTTGTTTGAGACCTTTTAAATGTTTGATTCCAGGAATTAATAAATGATTTTTTGAATTTGAATAATTTAAAAGGTCTCTATCCCAACCTTTCATCATTGAGTAATTTAAACCTATTTTTATAGAGTCATCTATCGATTTCTAATTTTTACTGAAGCAGAACCTAGATTAAGCTTTGGGAACTTTAATCTTAAACTTGATACATAACTAGCCAGTATTCGTTATGAGACAAACTAATTTCGATATTTATAAAACCTGCTTTTGTTAACCTTTTTAGTTCTTTTTCAACTAAATATTTATCTATGGCACTTGTATAAAGATTTTTAGTATGATTTATTAATAAAAAAAAAAGATTCTGACTTTAATTTTTTAGAGAAAGAATCTTTTTTTTATGGAGATATCAGATTTTTAAAATCAGATATAATTAGCAACTTTAACCTCAGAACGGTTAAGTAAATCTTGGATATCTTCAGTATCAATTGTTTCTCTCTCAATAAGCATTGAAGCCATTTCATCAAGAACGCTTCTGTTTTCTGAAAGGACTTTTGTCGCTCTCTTATATGCTGTATCAACGAGCTCTGAAACTTCTACATCAATTGTTGCGGCAGTGTCTTCAGAGAAGTCTCTTGTAGCGTTCATATCTCTTCCAAGGAACATTCCACCTTGTGATTGACCCAACGCTACTGGACCTATTTTATCGCTCATTCCAAATTTAGTAATCATTTGTCTCGCAACATTAGCCACTTGCTGTAAATCGTTAGAAGCTCCTGTAGTAACTTCCTCCTCTCCATATACAATTTCCTCAGCAACTCTTCCACCAAGAGCTACAGCCATTTGATTTTGTAGGTATGAACGCGAGTAAAGACCGGACTCCATTCTTTCTTCACTAGGAGTGAAGAAGGTTAATCCTCCCGCTTGACCTCTCGGTATTATGGAGACTTTTGCTACAGCGTCATAATCAGGCATGCAAGCTCCAACTAAAGCGTGACCTGCCTCATGATAGGCAACAAGTTCCTTTTTTTTATCACTTATAACTCGATCTTTCTTTTCTGGCCCAGCCATTACTCTCTCGATAGCATCCCCAACTTCATCATTACTAACAATATCTAGATCTTTTCTTGCTGCAAGGATAGCAGCTTCGTTTAAGAGATTAGCTAAATCAGCACCTGTAAATCCAGGTGTTCTTCTAGCAACTTTATCAAGGTCTACATCTTTTGAGAGAGTTTTATCCTTGGCATGAACATTTAAGATTTGTAATCTTCCAGCGTAATCAGGCCTATCTACAGTTACTTGTCTATCAAATCTACCTGGTCTCATTAATGCTGAGTCCAAAACATCTGGTCTGTTAGTTGCTGCGACAATGATTATTCCAGAATTACCCTCAAAACCATCCATTTCAGTTAAGAGTTGGTTTAAAGTTTGTTCTCTCTCGTCATTTCCACCCCCCATGCCAGCACCTCTTTGTCTTCCAACAGCATCTATTTCATCAATAAAAACAATACAAGGTGCGTTTTTCTTGGCTTGCTCAAATAAATCTCTAACCCTACTTGCACCAACTCCAACAAACATTTCAACAAATTCAGATCCAGAGATCGAGAAAAAAGGAACTCCTGCTTCTCCTGCGACTGCCTTAGCTAAAAGAGTTTTTCCTGTTCCTGGTGGTCCTACTAGTAGAACCCCTTTAGGAATTTTTGCTCCAACTGCAGTAAATCTGTCTGGACTTTTAAGAAAATCTACAACCTCTGTTAGCTCTAATTTTGCTCCTTCAACACCAGCAACATCTGAAAAAGTTACTTGAGTAGATGGTTCCATTTGAAGTCTAGCTTTGCTTTTCCCAAAACTCATCGCTGGGTTACCACCACCGCCACCACCGCTTCCACTTTGTGATCTTCTAAAAAGAAAGAATAAGCCTCCTATTAATAACACTGGGAAAATTAAACTACTTATCGCTTGCTGCCAAGGATTAGCTAATTTTGTGGGTGTAACGGCTATATCTACATCATTCTCAGTTAGGATTTTTAGTAAATCTTTATCGGGAGCTAAATTAACTTCAGATCTACTACCATCGTTTTCAACTACTTGTGCAGTTCCACTATCCGGAGATAATAATACTCTGCTAACTTCTTTATCTTGAACGGCTTCTATAAAATCGCTATATCTAAGTGTTTTGGTGGCATTCTCAGTGTTAGGTTTATCAAAAAGAGAAGTACCTATAAAAATGACTGTAATTACTGCTAGAACGTAAAGTCCTACGTTTCTCCAACGTTTGTTCACGATAAAAAATCTTTATTAAATCTATAATACTAATAATAAAACAATATTAAGACTTTCTAAGCACATCTACTACACTTTTAAATGCAAACCATTCTGGAATTGAATCTCCATTTCTCAGCTTTTTCCTGAATTCTGTACCGCTTAGTTTCATTATTTGATATTTCTTCTCTTTTGCTTCTTCGGCAGTTATATAACCTTTTTCTATTGTGTACACCAAATTTTTTGAAGGTACAGTTTTCATAAATAACTCCTCTGCGCATTCATTGGCAAAATTCTGGGCATCATAAGGTCCATAAAAGTCTTCACCAGTAGATGATGATTTACATCCAGCCATATCCCTACCAATTATAAAATGAGTACATCCGTAATTCCTTCTTATAATCATGTGTTGAAGAGCTTCTCTAGGCCCTGCCATATGCATTGAGTATGGTAAAAAAGCCCATTTTATTTTCTTATTAGAAATTTCTTCTTCTAATCTTTTATAGGTCAAATATCGGACTTTCCCTGGAATATCATCCTGTTGTGTTGGCCCGCAGGTTGGATGAACCAAAACAACTGAATTTGAGGAAACATTTTCCGATTGTAAGGCGTTAGTAAATAATTCATAATGAGCTCTATGAATTGGATTTCTACATTGAAAAGCAACTACATCAAAATTAGCAGGTAATAAATCTCTTACTTCTTTTGGCGTCTTACATGGAAAATCTCTATTTGGGAGCTCCAAGCCATAAACTTTACCCCCTATGTAGTATCGGCCTCTTTCATTGAAAATCATCTTTACTGCAGGATGATCCAAGGAATTAGTCCCGTAACAAAATTCTGCTTCTTCAGATTTATCTGGCTCCCATT
>QCVY01000059.1 GCA_003208695.1 Prochlorococcus sp. AG-686-P16
GAACCAATTGTTCTATTCCAAGATCTTCAAGGATAGGGAGCTTTTCCTCTGGCAGATCAAGTCTAAGACGAGTTTCATTGTATAGGACTTCTCTTGGATGTGGCCAAAAGCTTGCGATTGTGGGTGTGTAATCATTTTCTTTAACAACACTTTCTATTAATTTTCTATGCCCCGCGTGTAGACCATCAAAACTACCAATAGCGATTGAGGTGGGCTGCTTAACTTCAGATGGTGATATTAAAGAGATCACAAGATAACGTGCAATTTTATGATTTTGATGGCAAATTTGAATAGATCATAGTTATTCAATCAAATGAATGTCTGACAAAATTGATTTTCAGTCGCTTTCATTTGGAATGCGGCGCATTGGCTGGATACGCTTTTGGATTCAATCCATTTTAAGTGTTGTAGTAACAGCTGTTTTGCTTTTTTCAAATGTTGTAAATAAAAGCGAAGGACAGCTGAGTTTGACTCCTGGTCTATCACTAACAACAATTTCTTTGATTTTACTACTTTTTAGTTTGTGGCAAGGTTGGTTAATAGTCAGAACTGGCAGAGCAATTGCAAGTAATGCTAGACCCTCTAGAGGGCAAACAACCAAATTAATAAAAAGAGGATTAATAAATGATTTGTTAGGAATTTTGTTTGGCTTAATTGGATATCAAGCACTTATGGGTGCACTTTTTATACAGGCTTCCTCTCAAACAACTGGTCAACTTATTACGACATCATCTGATATTCCTATTACTGGTCTTGAAATTTTATCAGTACTAAGTAATACACAAGTTGTCGCGGCTCATTTCTTTGGACTTTGCTTCTCTTTATGGTTGCTAAGAAGCATTTATAAATGAAGTATTGATTTTTGGCAACACGTCTAAACTTCCTCTCCAAAACAAGTCTGGTTCTACAGGTGTAAGAGAAATTTTATTTTCTTGTATTTGAGAGACGTCACTAGGCCAATTCTTG
Source organism: Prochlorococcus sp. AG-686-P16 (assembly GCA_003208695.1). Lineage (GTDB taxonomy): Bacteria > Cyanobacteriota > Cyanobacteriia > PCC-6307 > Cyanobiaceae > Prochlorococcus_A. The sequence continues at coordinate 967 of QCVY01000059.1, forward strand.
GGACCATCTCCTTTTGATTTAAGATCTAAAACAGCCTCACCTGCTAACCAATAATAATCATCGCCTCTTGGATCTTCCCTTTTAGAAAATTGGTTTTTATATTTTCGGATTGATAATCTTGTCCAGGATAATTCCTTTATTTTATTTCTTTCACACGGAGGTATGTTCAAGTTCAAAAGAAGGGACTTTGGCCAACTATCTTTTATTGCTTGTTCAGCAATATTCATCGCAATTTCACTAGCAAATTCAAAATTCTTCCATTTAAAACTCGCAACACTAATTGCCATTGATGGAACATTTTCTAAAGTACCTTCCATAGCTGCAGCTACTGTTCCAGAACAAAAAATGTCTGTTCCTAAATTTGGACCGTGATTTATTCCAGAAAGAATTAGATCAGGTTTTTTATCTAATAATTCTGATAGTGCGAGTTTTACGCAATCTGCAGGGGTCCCTGAACAACCCCAAGCTTTAATACCTTTATCAAATAATTCATCTGCTCTTTCAACTCTCAAAGGTGACTGCAAAGTGAGGCCATGACCAGTCGCTGATCTTTCTTGGTCAGGACACACTACTGTTACTTTATGCCCTTTTTTTAATGCGGATTTGGCTAAAGCTCTTATTCCCTCAGCAAAAACCCCATCATCATTACTTATTAAAATATTTAACGATTCCATTAATCAATACATTTTATTATGGTCAATATTTAAGTAAGATAAAACTATATCTATTTTTACTATATCAGTGAGTCAAATTGAATCATTAAGTCAAATTGAGGGCAAACTAAATAATCTCTCTCTCTTAGCAAATGAAAATATTAAAAGTGCGAATAGTGATTCTGAATTGGACCAATTAAGAGTCTCTTTATTAGGAAAAAAAGGAGAATTATCAATAATATTGAAAACTATGGGCAAATTATCTTCTGTTGATAGACCAATTATTGGACAGAAGGCAAACTTGATTAAGATAAACTTGCAAGACTTAATAACTGAAAGAAAAAATCAACTTATTAATGAAGCTATTAATAAACAGATCGAAGATGAAAAAATTGATGTTACAATTCCTTCAATAGGAAATGTTCCTGGTAATAAGCACCCCTTAATTTCAACTCAAGATGAGATCATAGATATTTTTTGCGGACTAGGATACTCGGTAGAGAATGGCCCTGAAATAGAGAGTGATTTTTATAATTTTGAGTCACTTAACATACCTAAAAATCATCCAGCTCGAGATATGCAGGATACTTTTTATTTAGATGAAAATCGTCTACTTAGAACTCATACATCACCTGTTCAGATTAGATATCTTGAAAATAATCCTCCTCCCGTAAGAATTATTGCTCCAGGAAGAGTTTATAGGAGAGATGCCGTAGATGCTACTCACTCGCCCGTTTTCAATCAAGTAGAGGTTTTATGTATCGATCAAGATATAAATTTTAGTCATTTGAGAGGGACTGTACTAACTTTTTTAAAAACTTTTTTTGGAGATATTCCTGTAAGATTTAGAGCTAGTTATTTTCCTTTTACTGAACCTTCTGCGGAAGTTGATGTTCAATGGAAAGGTAAATGGTTAGAAGTAATGGGTTGTGGAATGGTAGATCCAAAGGTTCTGAATAAATTGGGAATTGATTCTGAGAAATGGACTGGATTTGCCGCTGGATTAGGTGTTGAGAGATTCTGTATGGTAAGACATCAGATTGATGATATAAGAAGGTTCTATACTAATGATCTCAGATTCTTAAAACAGTTTTAATATGATTAGTATTTTAAATTAGGTTTCTCTATCGATTTAGTTTAAAATAATCATAGTTTTAAATTTATCGATTGGTACGTAAAGCTGGACTAATCGTCAATGATGGTAAAGAACTGGCTGTTCAAACTGCAATTTCTGTTCAAAAAAAATTGGAAAAATCCAATTATGAAGTTGTAAGAGTAAGTAGTTCTGGAGGTATGGTTGGCTTTGCCAATCCTGATCAACACGTGCGTCCATTGGGATATTCGAATTGTGTGCCAGAAGGGTTCGATTCCTCTATGGAGTTTGCGATTGTTCTTGGTGGAGATGGAACAGTACTTTCTGCTGCGCGACAGACAGCTCCTGCAAAAATTCCAATCCTTACAATAAATACTGGGCATTTAGGTTTTCTTGCGGAAGCATATCTTTCTAATTTAGAAGAAGCAATTGATAAACTTATCATCGGTAATTGGGATATAGAAGAAAGAAAAAGTTTAATAATTAGCGTTATGAGAAATGAGCAAAGAAGATGGGAATCTCTTTGTCTGAATGAAATGGCCCTTCATAGAGAACCATTGACGAGTATGTGTCATTTTGAAATCTCTATAGGTAGACATGCTCCAGTCGATATATCTGCTGATGGAGTTATCCTTTCTACTCCAACTGGCTCAACAGCTTATTCTTTAAGTGCCGGTGGTCCTGTTATTACGCCCGATTGCCCAGTAGTTCAATTAACTCCAATAGCTCCTCATTCATTAGCTTCAAGGGCTTTAGTTTTTAATGATTCGGAACCAGTTACTGTTTTTCCTGCTACTCCTGAAAGGTTAGTTATGGTGGTTGATGGAAATGCAGGTTGTTATGTTTGGCCTGAAGATAGGGTTCTAATAAGAAAAAGTAAACATTCGGTTAAGTTTATAAGGCTTGAGGATCATGAGTTTTTTCAGGTATTAAGAAATAAATTAGGTTGGGGTTTACCACATGTTGGAAAACCAAATAAGTAATCTAAAATTAAATTTGTTTTCTTCCTTTAAATAAAAATACAGGATTGTTTGGATCCATTCTTATTCCTTCTGAAATACTTAAGCTTTTATAAGTCTGTATAAGATTTAAATTAACTTTGAAATTATTTTCTTCAAAGGTCTCTCTTAGATCTTTAATTGTTTGAATATCAATTATGGGAATAGCTACAATATCTCCATAATTCATATATTTTGATAATTCATTAATAATTCGAACCTTAGTTTTTTTATCACAGCCACCAATAATTATTCTCTTAGCTTTTTTTAGAGAATTAAAATTATTGGAATTAAATAAATTATTTATATCTTCTTCAAAAATATATTTAGGGATAACTCCTAATCTTCTTGCGTTTTCTGAGATTAATTCTTTTGAACCAATTCTTTTATCAATACAAAATAATTTTAAATTAGGCCTTAATTTTAATGCTTCCAAACCAACTGAACCACAACCTGCACCAATATCCCAAATTATGCCATTTTCTGGTAACTCTAAATCAGCTAAAATTTGAATCCGAACCTCCCTTTTTGTTAATAAATTGGGTCTGTCTTCAAAAGTTTTAA
>QCVY01000060.1 GCA_003208695.1 Prochlorococcus sp. AG-686-P16
TATGAAAGTTACTATCTTATGGATTTCATTTTTATCAGTAAGCTCATCTAGGGAAATTCCAAATCCTGTAGAATCCTCAATCGTTGAACCCAAAGGTAAAATTCTAAAGTTAAAACCGTTTTTTAAAGCTTCATTATGAATCTTTTCAGATTCCTCACAGTAAATATCAAAACTATCAAACCTACTCCCATGAGGTATTTTTAAACCTAAGTCAGAAAGAAAAGATTCTAGATATCGTCTTAACACAACTAACCTCTTAGCCATTTTTGTTAATCCAGAAGACCCATGATATATGGCATAAAAAGAAGATATTATGGCTAACAAAGATTGAGCTGTACAAATATTACTAGTCGCTTTTTCTCTCCTTATATGTTGTTCTCTTGTTTGCAATGCCAATCTCAGTGATTGTTCTCCATTTCTAGATAGAGTTTGTCCTACAATCCTTCCAGGGATAAGTCTTTTATATTTTTCACTACATGCAAAGAATGCTGCATGAGGACCACCAAATCCCATTGGGACCCCAAATCTTTGCAAACTTCCAACAGCTATATCAACTCCAAATTGAGCTATTGGTTTTATTAAAACTTGAGCAAGAGGATCAATAATTGATGTGACGACTACTTCTGCTTTATGAGCTTGAGAAATTAAAAATGTTGGATCGAATAAGTCTCCATTTTTACCAGGAAGCTGAATTAAAAGGCCAAAAACATCCTTGTGATTTTTCGGATACTTTTGATTAAAACGTTTTAAATTAATTCCTAATGGTTTAGCTCTCGTCAATAAAACATTAAATGTATGATCAAAAACATTTTCATCTACTAAAAAAATATTTGAGGACTTATTTTTCCTTGAAGAAAAACTCATTGTCATTGCTTCTGCAGCAGCTGTTCCCTCATCTAAAAGCGATGCATTAGCTATTGAGAACCCTGTTAATTCACAAATTAAAGTTTGAAAATTAAATAAAGCTTCTAATCTGCCTTGGGCAATTTCTGCTTGATAAGGCGTATAAGCTGTATACCACCTAGGATTTTCTAATACATGCCTTTGGACAACTTTAGGCGTATGTGTCCCGTAATATCCAAGTCCAATTAAGGATCTAAATTTCTTATTTTTATTAGATATCTCCTCTAATTCATTCAACGCCTCAATTTCAGAACATCCTTTTGGCAGGACATCTGAATATTTTTCTTTTAACTGAATATCTTCTGGGACAACTTGATTAATAAATTCATCTATATTATTAAAACCAAGTTTTTGAAGCATTTTTTTTTCATCATTGTCCTTCAATCCAAGATGTCTTTCAATAAATAAATCCGAGTTACTTGTGGGATTCATATTTAATTTATTTTTCTTTAAGTTAGCCGGTTTTTAGAAATTTGCTTTAATTCGGAACAACCTTTGATTTATATTCATCTGAATTCATTAATTCGTCTAATACAACATTTGATTCTGCTTTAATAATTAGCAACCATCCATCACCAATTGGATCATTTTGCAAAATTTCTGGATTATCAATGACACTGTCATTTACAGAAATTACTTCTCCTGCAAAAGGAAGATATACTTCTTCAACAGCCTTGACAGACTCAATTGTTCCAAAAGTTTCTCCTTTTTGTAAGCTAGTTCCTTTCTCAACTAATTCAACAAAAACAATATCTCCTAATTGATCAATTGCAAATTCACTAACACCAATTTTTAACAACCCATTTTCTTCCTGTACATATTCATGTGTATCGGCATACTTTAAATAACTTGGAAATTTATAGGACATAATAAAATTTATGAAAAAATGAGAGATTCCTTTTCAATTAGATTTTCTTCCAATAGTTCAAATACTAATTGAATTAAAGCAATTTTGATGTGAGCCATGTGAGAACCACCTTGAACAAAAATATTATATGGATCTCTTAGAGGGGCATCAGCTGAAAATTCGCTTGTACTTCCTTCAATAAACGTACCTCCTGACATTAATAAATTTGAATCATAACCACTCATTGGAGAAGGAATTACATTTAAAAAAGAATCTATCGGTGAAGAATTTTGAAAGGACTGACATACTTTTTGTATTAAGTATGGATTATTTAATCTAACTGCTTGAATTATGTCTGATCTGTACGACTTAGGCTCTGGTAAAACCATAAAACCTAGTTTTTTAAATACTGCAGCGACCAAATCAGCACCTTTTAGAGATTCATGCACCATTTGAGGTGCTAAAAATAATCCCTGGAGAATTAGTCTTCCGAAACCAAAGTTAATTCCTGCATCGGAACCAATTCCTGGTGCAGTTAATCTACAACATGCCATTTCAACTAATTCAGAATCACCTGCAATATATCCACCAGTAGGAACAATAGTTCCTCCCAAATTTTTAATTAGCGATCCAGCAATTATATTTGCGCCATTAATAATTGGTTCACTATCTTCTACGAGTTCTCCATAACAATTATCCACAAAACAAATACAATCAGGATTAAGTGAATGAACAAGGTTGCAGATTTGTTTTATTTGATTATTAGTTAAAGATTTTCTCCAACTATAACCACAACTTTTCTGGATAAATACTAATTTACATTTATTTTGTCTAAAAAAATCTACAAGTTTATCTTCATAGGAATTGATGTCTTCATCAATACTAATTTGACGATATTCAACTCCTAAATCTAATAAAGAGCCTTTATCCTTTCCTCTTATACCTATCACTTCCTCCAATGTATCGTAAGGAGTTCCAGTTACAGATAACATTAAATCCCCTGGCCGCAAAATACCAAAAAGAACGGAGCTTATAGCATGAGTCCCACTTACAAATTGCATCCTTACAGCTGATTTTTCTGCGAGGAAAAATTTAGCGAAGACCTCATCAATCTTTTGTCTAGATATATCATCATGTCCACTACCTGTAGATTGATTGAAGTGACTAGTTGAGACTTTTTCTTCTTTAAAAATTTTCAAGATATTATCTAATTTATAATAAATTTGATTTGATCTTTCATGAAAAATATCCTTTAAACCTTCCTCAACAGATATAACCATTTCTTCAGCTAGGTTAAAATTATAATTTTTATTTTTCATTCTTTAAAACTTTCTTTTTTTGTGAAGCTATATCTCTTAGGTGCGTAAGAAAAGCATTCGGTCCTCCTTCATTGAAATAAGAAAGTTTTTTGGAGGTCTCATAAAGATCTAATAATTCACCATCTAATTCTTCTGCTGTAAAATCTTTTATTCCAGCTATCACTTCTGCAAAACGATCTCTTCTTGAAGATTTAGAAACTGTATACGCATCCATAATGATAATTTTACAAGATCTCCAAGGCCTATTTTGACAAAAATGATCAGAAAGAGCATCACTTAAGGTAGACGCTTCAAAATCCTCTATATACCAATCAAATGATGACGGGAGAGGTTTCAATCCAGAAAAAATTTCAAATAATTCTCCTGCTGACAATGGATTACCAGAATCATTTTTTAATGGAAGAGCAGAATCTTGTAATGATCTCCATAATTCTGGATGACTCTTTTCTAATTGATCCCTTATCAATTCTATTCCTTGATCAAGAATCGTATTGACTTGTGCTAATGCAAGAAAAACCTCGGGGCCAGGAGATGATAACTTTCCATTCCTTAGATTTGAAATCTGAGAATTATGTACTCTTCCTAAATCAAGTATTTCTGAAAGCAAGGGCAGAACTCTGTGAGACCAACCATTTCTCTCATGCCAAAGATGAATCAGATGAGCCATTGCTCTTCGTCCCTTCAATAATTTATCGCGATATCCTAAGCTCACGGATAATTAAAATAATCAATAGTATAGTATGATAATATTACATATCGGCCTTTTTGAAAATAGTTTTTCCAATATTATGAAATCAGTTATCTTCCAAGAAACAGCCAAATTAAAAAAACCTGTACCTGCAGAAAAAGTTATAGAACTTTCGGATAAATTACTTGAACCATCTAGTCACTCTAAAAGATATCCTCCTAGATTACACAAAACATGGGGAACCATATTTTTTATGATTGCCATACATTTATTATCTTTAGTAGCATTACAACCTCAGTTTTGGAGCATGCCTGCAGTAACTGCATTATTCTTCTTTTACTGGTTAACTGCTTGTCTTGGAGTCACTTTGGGTTATCATCGTTTGCTTTCCCATAGATCGTTTGTTGTCCCAAAATGGTTAGAGAGATTTTTTGCTACTTGTGGAGCTATTAGTGCCCAGCATGGTCCAATAGATTGGGTCGGCTTGCATAGACATCATCAT
>QCVY01000061.1 GCA_003208695.1 Prochlorococcus sp. AG-686-P16
CAAAAAAATTTAGATCCTAAATTAGTTGAAGCACTTGCTAAAGCTAAATCAAAAGGTTATGAAAGTTGGCAAGAAGCTAAAAGAAAATCAGATTTTGAGATTTTCTTACCAGTTTTTAAAAAGTTGATCAAATTACGTATTGAAGAGACAAAACAAATATCAGATAGATACACACCTTGGGAAACTTTAGCTCAGCCTTTTGAGCCTGATTTAACTCTGGAGTGGTTAAATAAAATTTTCCAGCCACTTAAAGAAACTATCCCATCTCTAATAAGAGATCTCAATAAATCAGAAAAATATCACTGGAGTTTAAGTCCTAAATCTCAGCAAAATTTATGTTCTAAATTACTTGATGAGTTTGGGAGAGATGAAGATTTAGTGGTTGTTGCAAAATCTCCCCATCCTTTTTCTATTACTTTAGGTCCAGAGGATTATAGGATTACTACTAGAGTTGTAGAAGGGGAACCCCTATCGAGTTTTCTAGCTACTGCGCATGAGTGGGGACATTCGATTTATGAGCAGGGTTTGCCATCTCAAAGTCATCAATGGTTTGCTTGGCCTTTGGGTCAAGCAACATCGATGGGTGTTCATGAAAGCCAATCTTTATTTTGGGAAAATAGGATAGTTAAATCAAAATCTTTTTCTAAAAGGTTTTTCAAACATTTTGTTTCTGAGGGTTGTTCTTTAAATAATCATTTAGAACTTTGGAAATCTATTAACCATTTGAAAGCAGGCTTAAATAGAGTTGAGGCAGATGAATTAAGCTATGGGTTGCATATTTTAATTAGAACTGAACTTGAAATAGATTTAATTGAAGGAGATCTAGAAGCGAAAGATGTTCCATCAGAATGGAATAAAAGATATGAGGAACTGTTAGGAATTAGACCATCGAATGATGCAGAAGGTTGTTTGCAAGATGTTCATTGGAGTGAAGGAGCCTTTGGATATTTCCCTTCATACTTGTTAGGTCATCTTATAAGTGCACAAATCACTTCACAAATGGAAAAGGAAATAGGATTAATTGATAATTTAGTTGAAGATGGAGAATATGAAAAAATAATTTTATGGTTAAAAAATAATATTCATAGCTATGGAAGATCTGTTAACTCTATGAAACTAGTGAGAAATGTCACAGGAGAAGAACTAACTTCAAAGTACTTTGTTAGTCATTTGAGATCGAAAATAAAAGATTTCTGCTAAAAATTTACGATTTAGAATTTGATTGAGTGTAAGGATGTAGGATAAATAAAAATAATTTTTTGATGGCAAACCTTAATCAACCTCCTAGTAGAGTTACTCCGAATTTATTGCATATTTTAGATGCTTTTACAGACAATACAAAATCAGTCGTTAATACAATTGTCGAATTAAACTCTAATACTATAAATAAGTATGAGTTAATTACTGAAACTGGACATTTGAAACTTGATAGAGTTGGTTATTCATCACTCGCATACCCTTTCGCTTATGGATGTATTCCAAGAACTTGGGATGAGGATGGTGATCCTCTTGATATTGAAATAGTTGGAGTGACAGAACCACTAGTGCCAGGTTCAATCGTTGAGTCAAGGATAATTGGAGTGATGAAATTTGATGATGGAGGAGAAGTTGATGACAAAGTAATTGCTGTCCTATCAGATGATAAGAGAATGGATCATATTCATACTTTTGAGGATCTTGGGGAACATTGGCTTAACGAGACCAAGTATTATTGGGAACATTATAAAGATCTAAAAAAACCAGGGACATGTACTGTTAATGGCTTTTACGGAATTGAAGAAGCTGTAAAAGTAATTCAAGATTGTGAATCTAGATACCAAAAAGAAATTGAACCAAAATTAGTTGATTAAAAAAATATTATTTCTCTCTAAATTGTTCAAATATTTCCGAAAGAATTTTATCAGCCCCCTGTAGTTTTAGCTTTTCAGCTAATTTCTTACCAACTTCCTCTGGATATTTAATATTTCCTATCGATTCATCTTTAATAAGTCTTTTCCCATCAATAGATGCGACCATTCCTATTAGGGCTATTTCATCATTTTGAATACTACTATTAACTCCTATAGGAACTTGACATCCCCCTTCAAGTTCTCTTAAAAAAGATCTTTCGGCTAAACATCTTTGGCTCGAGACCTTATCTTCTAGGACACTTATAATTTTGAGAACTTCTTTATCATCAGATTTACATTCAATTCCTAAAGCACCTTGGCCAACGGCATGGAGGGAAATCTCATTAGGAATAATTTGGTGAATTCTTGATTCAAATCCTAATCTTTTTAAACCTGCTGCAGCCAGAATAATACAGTCAAAATCTCCTGAATCAAGTTTTTCTATTCTTGTAATAACGTTACCCCTAATATCTTTGAAATCAAGATGCGGAAATTTATATCTTAATTGAGCAAGTCTCCTTAAGGAACTTGTTCCAACGATTGAACCAGGAGGTAAACTGTCTAATTGATAAATTTTATTTTTTTTGTTAACTACTAAAGCATCTGAAGGGTCTTCTCTTTTTGTGATACATCCTAATGTGAGTCCATCAGGTAAATTAGTAGGTAAATCTTTCAATGAATGTACTGCAATATCTGCATGTCCCACAAGCATTTGAGCTTCTAATTCTTTTGTGAAAAGTCCTTTATCTCCTATTTTTGCTAAGGCGACATCCAGAATTTTGTCACCTTGAGTTGCCATGGCCTCTATCGATACTTCCAAGTCAGGAATATTTTTTTCTAATTGCTCTTTAACCCATAGTGTTTGAACCATAGCTAATTTACTTCTTCTACTAGCTATCTTTAATTTAAATTTAGTCATTAAATATTGGTTTGATTAGTTTAAGATAAAGTCGCATTTATTTTAAGATAATATTTGCTAACTTTTCAAAGCCGAAAAATTATATTTAACTTTTTTATTTAATATATTCCTTTAAAACTCCATTTCTGTTTGGATGTCTTAGCTTTCTAAGAGCTTTTGCTTCTATTTGTCTAATTCTTTCTCTTGTAACATCAAAAATTTGCCCTATCTCTTCAAGAGTTTTCATCCTTCCATCATCTATTCCATATCGCAGTCTGAGAACATCCCTTTCTCTTGGACTTAGAGTCGCCAAAACTCCTTCTAAATCTTCTCTCAATAAAGTTTTAGATACATCTTGTTCTGGATTCTCAATATCAGCCTCTATAAAGTCTCCAAGCCTTGAATCCTCTTCTTTCCCTATCGGCGTCTCTAGCGAAATTGGAAGTTGAGCACTTTTAGCTATAAATCTTAATTTTTCAATTGTCATTTCCATACTCTCAGCTATTTCTTCTTCGCTAGGCTTTCTCCCAAATTCTTGACTAAGAACTTTCGTTGTTTTTTTTATTCTAGAAATTGTTTCATATAAGTGAACGGGTAATCTGATAGTTCTACTTTGATCTGCTATCGCGCGTGTTATCGCTTGACGAATCCACCAAGTGGCGTAAGTAGAAAATTTATAACCTTTTTCATGGTCAAATTTTTCTGCAGCCCTTATTAAACCTAAGCTTCCTTCTTGTATTAAATCTTGAAAAGATAGCCCTCTATTCATATATTTCTTAGCAATAGAGACAACTAATCTTAAATTAGATTGAACCATCTTCTCTTTAGCTCTTCTCCCTAAGAGAAGTCTTCTTCTGAATTTAGAAAGAGGCATATCTGTTAATTCAGCCCATTCTCTAACTGAAGGGAAATTCCCCTTCTCAGATTCGAATTGTGTCGCTAACTCTTCAAGTTGGAGTAGATCAGCTATTTTTCTAGCAAGTTCAATTTCTTCATCAGGTCTTAATAATCTAATTCTTCCAATTTCCTGAAGATAAACTCTTATAGAATCTTCTGTATAAATTCCTTTTGGTCCAAGCTTTACGTTCCCAACAGCTTTAGCCTCTTCATCAGAGCTACTGAATTCATCATTATTTTCAATACTTCCCTTATCATTAGCAGGCTTTTGTTGAGAGTTTTGAATAGAATCTTGACTCTTGATACTTTCTTCTTCTCGACTGTTTTTAGAATTTGAATCAATTTTTTTATTAATTTTTTTCTTGGAACTAGGATTAGAATTTTTTGATTCTGTTACAGTTGGACACATAGTGGACTCCTTTCTACGGTGAATTTAACTAGGTAAAATTTTGATTAAGACGTTTTTATACATTTAGTAGTAAAAGTTTGCCTTAAAGATTAGAAGAACTAACTC
>QCVY01000062.1 GCA_003208695.1 Prochlorococcus sp. AG-686-P16
CAGGCTTTACTTTTAAAGCGTTCCTATTCAAATAATAACGTGAGTTATTCATTTTATCCGGTAAATCCCATTCTCTGTTCTGCTGCCATTAATGAACCAACTAACTTGTGTTCAGCAACTTTTTCTTCATCAGTCATAACTGGCTTAATATCAAGATCTATATCAAACTTGACTTTCCAAGGAGCAAAGTGTTCTGTCATTTTGATGCCTGTTGAAGCTTGGACAATAATATATACATTATTTGAATAAGAGGCATGAAATCTTCCCAAAACTTTAAATCCTTCAAACTCATCATTCAAAGTTCCGTCCTCAATAACCTTTAAAAACAGGTCGTAAGCTGCGCCCATAAGAGCAACATTTTTAAAAGTTGCGGTTACTAAATAAGTATTCATCTAATAAATTAAACTTTTTTTATAATAGAAGAATGAAAAGTTCTATTTTTAAAAATAAGGGTATCAAAACTTTTTTTGATTTTTTTGCAAGAGTTGCAATCTCATCAATTTTTATATCAGCTATACCAGGCAAAATAACTTGTTTTGCAAAAAAAATACCCCTTGATAAGCATCTAGCTAGACATTCATTAGGAGATATATTTCTCGATACTTTTAATTACAATGCACATACCACTGCCTCTGACGCTCTTTGGGCAGGAATGCCATTAGTCACTCTTGCTGGCAAAAGCTTTTCTTCAAGAGTTTCGGCAAGTCTTTTAAACTCTATAGGTTTGAATGAACTTATTTGCTCAACTGAAAAACAATATTTTGAAAAAGCATTGGAGCTTGCTAGAAACCCAGGGAAAATATCTTTCTTAAAACAAAAACTATTTAAGAACAAGAATTCTTATCCACTTTTTGATTCTCATTTATTTATAAAAAATTATGAATCTAAACTAAAGAAAATAATAAATTAATTAATTGTTTTTTATGAAGAGACTTAATTAATTCATGTAACTTTCCTAAATAGGAACTTTGATGGATAATAAATTTATAACCAAGAAAGCTTGGATAACACCTCCTCCAAGCTTCAAAAATCGCCGAGGTTCCTTAATATGACTAAAGAAAATTTTTGGCTAATGAAAAGTGAACCGGTCTAGATATAATTGGGATCTCAAGGATTACTCCTGATTTACCCAAACTTTACCCAAACTTTTAATGCCTAGGATCTTAGAAAAACAGTCCGTCTTAAACGGTCGAGGGACTGTTTTCACCTACGAGGATAGGAATATTGGAACTTACTTTTACAGGGAAAGAGTAGAAGGAACTAAGAAGTACAGAACTAAAACAATCCCAAAAGCAACTACTCTTCAACAAGCTGTTGATTCAGCAACAGATATTGCTTTGGAGTTAAGAGAGGAAGAACCTCATCATTTATCTTCTTTAAATACTGGAAACATACAAGCAAAAGATGACGGTCTTTCACTACTCGAAAGAGAAGAGAAACTTGTACGAAAAAAAGAAAGATTAGCTAGAGCAGAGAAGCAAAAAGAGAACCCCAAGATGACTATCCAGAAAGCCCTTGAGGAGTGGCTAGCAGGCATTAAGAAGAGAGTTGATGCAGGTGCTTTGGAACAATCAACTTATGACTTCAAAAGTTTCTCAATGCGTCATGTGATGGAGTATTTAAAAGAGAAGAAAGTCACACTAACTAATCAAATAAACGAATCCACTTTTGATGATTATGTTGTATTTAGAATGGCTCAAACAGAGAGAAGAATCCCTGTCCAGAAAGAGCTTCAAACACTTGGAGAATTTATAAAGAGTTATTTAGTTAAACATAAGTACATCCCAGCTCGACTATGGCTAGACGGACAATTCCTCCCAAAGATCGACATAAGACAAACGGACCGAGATGCTAACCCAGCAATCAATGAAGATGACTGGAACACAATCATCACTCATGTGAGAACAACTTGGAGAAAGGAAGCATATGAGGTTAAAAAACTAATGAATAATGGAACCCTATGCGATAGAAAACCAGAGAAGAAAACACAATGGTTCAGAACAATGTTTTGGCATTGGATCCTTGTATCCAAAAACTCAGGGATGTCACCCGAAGAGATCTGCAAACTTAAATGGAAGAACGTAGAAATTGTTGATGTTGGGAGGGTATCAAACACCAAAGCTCAAGAAGAATGGGAGCAAGTAATGGGAGAAGCTCAAACTGAAGGAGTAGATTTAGATATAGAAGCTCCAGAGCTTAAAGATCCTACTGAGTGGGCAACGAAAGGAACGGAGTGGGGTCGAGAAGAAAGACTAATCGCATACATAACAACAATGAGAGCTAAGACTCAAGAGTACAGAGAAATACCTTGCAACTTAGGTCAAGTATTCAAGAGATGGAGGAACTTTTTAAAGACTCAAACCAATCAACCAATTAAAGGTGATGACTATGTTTTTGCTCAAATCTACAACGAAATGAGATTGCCATGTCAAAGAAGAATAGGTCGTCAATGGAGAGAGATATGTAATCTTCTATCTGCTGAAGGCAAGCTCAAAGGTCATAAATTCTCTGATCGTCCTTACACTTTATATTCAATGCGTTCAACATTTATCGAGAATCATATCTTGAGAGGTACTGATGCTTATTTATTAGCTCGTATATGTGGTAACTCAGTAGCCACAATCATGCAGACATACGAAAGGATAGATATAAGAAAGAGGACTAAGGAATTAACCGATATTGAGTTCGGTTCGAAGAAAGGTAATCCAGAAACAATTAGTTTGTTTGATGAATAGTCCTTTAAATGACAAAGACACAAAGCACAAAAGCTACATTAAGCAGCAAGCTAAGTGTCTTAGAAGAGATCTTCATTAATAAAAAAGGTTTTTGTACTCGTGTGTAGGAGCGCGGGGTTAACCTTGAAACCGCTAGGCTCAAGTCCTCAGGAAGGGACAAGTCCTTAGACCACTTATACCTTTAAAACACACTCATCACAAGCCAAGGAAAATTGATTGACAGTCGATATAAATACAAAATCCTTAATACGAAATTGTCTTCTCTAGAAATAATCACTATCATTCCTTTTAATTAACATTCATCTATAAAGAAGAATTAATATTCCATCTGTAGATTTTATTTATGAAAATCACTATCTTAAAAAAGAAATCGAGATGGATTTTCTTAATTAGCTTTCTAGCTATTTTGACTGGAACATTTTTAATTCCTGAGCAAAGATATAAATCCATTTTTGGATTTAAAAAAAATGCAAGAACTTCTAAAATTTTATTCAAAGCAGTTGTACTAAAATCAGGAACAAGGAAAGAATATATCCAAGTTTCTAAAAAGTATGATGAATTCACTAATAAAAAAACTTGTTTTTTGGATGTCCCTAAAGGATTAACAATTAAAAAAGATTTGGCAATTGATATAGCGACAAATCACGGATCAGTGATGAATAGAACAACAAAATATAGATTTGGAAATGATAAAAAAATTATTTCCGTACCAAAGAAAGATGGTTGGGGTTATTTTATTTCTTCTTGGAAAATACCCTATGGCAAATGGCATAAAAATTCCAAATTACTCATTAGAGAAGAGACTTCTTTTAACGGATTCCCAAGTAAATATGATAAGTCATATAATTTAATCCAGTTCAGAAAAGCTTCAAAAATATATTTGAAATGCTTAGAAGATATTGGCAAGATAAGATCTGCAAAGCTTCACGAATTTAGTTATAAGACTTCTACTTACGACCCAAATGAGAACTTAATGAAAACCCCTGAGCCGTTTTGTCGAAGAAGAAATTGTGAATATATGGATGCTTACGATAAAGAGACTAGGAGCTACAGTAAACGAATTAAAAATCCAGACTATAAGGAAAAAAAGATTGTTTCAAAAAAAGATAAAGAACTTATAGTTCAAGAAGACATAACTAAGCCTGAAAACTCTCCAGAATCACTAATAAATTCATTGTCCGCAGAGGAAAAAAATATTGCTGTCATTAAAGCTTTTAATATATGCAAAACTAATCAAGGTATATCTTCTAAAACTTTAAAATCTCAAGCATATGAATTGTTAGATACTTATCAAATAGAGCGTGAACTCTTAAACAATAAAAAGGTTGAAGCATATGCAAACTTTCTTTTAAAAGATAAGAACTTCTGTTCAAAATTTGAAGCTTTTGATTCTTATATTGATTTTGCTAATAATCAAATT
>QCVY01000063.1 GCA_003208695.1 Prochlorococcus sp. AG-686-P16
CATCGACCAATTTTGTCCCTAAAGCAACTGGCTTTGTTAATCTAGAAAATTTAACTTTAGTAGTACCAGATCCTGAAGTTTGTTTTCTTTCTTTCGATCCATCTGAACCACCAAAACCTTTCCCAATTAAAGACCTCCCAAGATCTCCAGCTAATTTTGCTAGTGAATCCCCTTCATTTAATAAATCTTCATCTTCTTGATTTCCTGAAGAGTTAATTCCTGAAAGTATTTTAATTTTTTCTTTTATTTTTGTAAGGGCTTGATTAACGTAAGTTCTTTGATAATTATTTTCAAGCGATTGTGGGTTCCAATCATCATGTGATGGTGGTTCAGACTTGGCAAAAGACTGCTCAATATCCGGCTCATTATTACATATGAATACTCCACCCCATTGTGGCTGGCCTTCTTCTAAAGTCCTATTAATATATTTGACTACAAGTTCAGCTGGTCTTAATAAAGCAAAATGAGATAGTTTATCAGGAATCAAGGATTCATCCCCTAGTAACTTTCTAAATCTTTGATCAGTTTCTAATTCATATGAAAACTTTTGAACACCTACATAACCAAGTAATTTTTTAGGCCTCTGTGAAAATATCTCCTCTTCTTTTTTCCTTGCTTTGTTAAGAGAATTAGTTAATAAATCGAATGGTGACAAGTATCTCGGATCAGGAAGCTTTTGAGTCTTCTCAAAAATTGATATTGTGCATTTCATTGGAACTTTATCATCCTCTCTAGGTGTGAATTTTGGCCATGCATGCCATAGAAGTATTTCTTGAATCCTTATCATTAATTTTTTACATAAAAGATCATTATCTTCGGGTCTTATTAAAGAAATTTGATTTTCATCATTATTAACTTCTAAATCTTCTAAATTTGGATCTAGAATTACTAGAGAAGTTCCACTCCTTGTACTATTATGTCTTGTCATTAATCCCATCTCTTTTGCATAGTTTTTGGCATCATCATCGATCAAAGGATCCACTGAATTTGGGTCCTCTAGAGAATCACTTTTAATACCCCACCAATGCCTTCCAGTAAATCTCTTACCTTTAGAACTAAATTCTGAACCCAAGGCATAACCAATCATTCTATTTTGATTTTTATTTTTATTTTTTGTTAAAGTTTCAATTAGAACTGTATTACATTTACTCATTTTAAAAAGAGAAGATTTACCAAATCCATAGGTCCCTCCGCCCAGTTGAATATCTCGAGGGCTCCCAATATTTTTAACGAAATTCACAAAATCATTACTTTCAGAATCGCTCAAAGATTCAGAGGCGGAGAAAGGGCCTCCAAGTCCTCTTGTACCAAAATCACATATTTCTAATACATATTGATTTGGTTTATTGAAGAATTCTTCTAAACCTTTATTAACACTCTCATTTGCTTCCTTAGGTGGTAATTCAGAAAAGAAACTTTGAAACTTCAACTTCTCAATTTCATTCAAATTTCTTACTCTTATATTGAATGAAGGAACATCATTTTTCGCACCGATTGATGCATCCCAACTATTTTGAAGTGTTTCTCTTAAAAGTAATTCTAAAGGGGTAAGAGAAGGCCTACCTAATAATTTTGAAGCTCCCTCTGCTGATATATTGCCATCTCTTCTAAAAGGTTCGCTATGAATATCTACTAAAGTCATGTGATCATTAACTCCTTGAAATTATCTCAAAAACTTCTTCATTTTTAACCTTAAAATTTGAAACTTTATTTAAATCAATTTCATATCTTATTTTTGAAATACTTTCTGGAATTAATCCATTGACAAATGATGTTTCATTAATTCTAGGGAAATCATCTTCAATTGAATAAGAAGAGCATTCATTTAGTGAAAACTTATATTCCATCCAAAGTTCCTTATGTTCTTTTGAATAACCTGCTTTAAAAACAGTTTCTTCAAATAATTCTTTATCTTCAATTTTAGATTGTATCTCTTCAACAAGAGCAGGAACAGTTATATTTCCTTTTGGATTATCTACAAAAATTGAGTGAAATAAAAATAATGATCTTCCAGATATAGGTTCAAGCTGATTTAAATTGTTTATTGTTATTTTCGGTTCTCCAGCCTGATATGAGGCCTTGATCTCAACATCAATTTTATCCCATGTAAAATCTCTTGAAGAGCCGCTAGGTCCATTCCATCCTTTCCAGAAAGACTGATCTTTTTTTATGATTTGAGAAATAAAAATCAACTCCCCTGTTAGACCTAAAATCTCTTCATCACTAGGTAAAGGCCCACCTGCTCTTGAAAGAAGTCTTCTAAATTCTGATACTGCATCAATAGTAGCTTTATTAGGTGTAGATCCATCAGCAATTAGTCTTATTAAACGACTAATCAAAAAAGAAAAAACATTTTCAAGTGAATCATCTAAACAAATAATTTTTATATAAGGCTGCATACCATTTTCTAAAGGAACTAAATCTCTAGAAATTTCCAACCTAGTACAACCAGGCTTAGGTAAGGGATTATCAACTCTTTTATCTTTTAATAAAACCATTTTTCTGTCTTCCTTATCAATTCCTATAAGAACCATATCTTCCATAACATCTTCAATTTCAAAAGGGATATATTCAAAAGGCTGCTCGGAAATCTTTCTTATTGAATTAACCTCTTTCCAAATTTGTTCTAACTTTTCAATCATTGGTTATCTTCAATAAGATATTCTTTACAAAATTTTAAACTATTTCTTAAATTGTGCATTTAGATTTCTTCAGAAACTAATTCTTTATCATCAATAATTTCTCCGAACTCATCAATATTTATCAAATCAAGTTTCAAGAATTTTTCAGTATTAAATTTATCAACCGATGGGAAAACGACGCCAATTCCAAAGACTTCATGTTTTTCTTTTTCATCTCTTTCTAATCCATAAAAAATTGGAACTCTCTTTTGAGCATCATCTATCTTATCCAAATCAACATTATCCCAATTTCTAGGAAGAGAATCTCTATTAATAGGAAAAATTAAAAGCAAAGGTCTTTTACCTAAAACCTCTTCCCTATATTGCCTTACAAGATCCCACTCTCTAATTGATTCATCTTTTTGTTTTTTCCATTGATTATATTTTTCTCTATCAACATCTACTAGTAAATCACTAGCGAACATTAATGCTTTAATTGAAATTTTATTTTTTAAAGATATTCTATCAATAAATTGCTTAGATCTATTTACAGTAGATATATTATCTAATTCGCCAATTTTAATTTTTCTATTAGAAGTTTTAGATCCAATAATACCTATATTCCATTTTTCTAGAGAAGAACCCTCTTCATCTACTTCGTTTTCAATAAACTGATCTATCTTCTCCAAGGTTTCCTCATTAAACTTAAAAGATCTAAAAAACTTTAAAATCGGAGGATAATCTACGTCTTTTAGAACATGACAATTATCATTATTTAAAAAGGAATTTTTAGTATATTTCCTAGAATTATTTATGAGAGATTCAATACAAGAATAATTTGATTTATGAAATTCTACATCTGTTGGAAATGCAATTGTTTGTTTATAAGTTCCATATAAACTACCAACGCAAACAGAGACTTTGTTCATATATATTTTATTCCTTGCTGTGACATTTAAATTAGCAAGTAATGGAACTCTTATTGACATTTCTTGAGGAGTTAGACCCTCTTTTCCCATGTCTGAAATATCAGACCTGATTAGATTCTCTACGTTGACTAAATCTCTAAAATTATATTCTAAATCGAATGTCATCCAGATTCTAGGCAGATCTTCATAACCCTTCCTGTAGCCAAACCACCTTCCCATTTGCATTAAGGTATCGTACTGAGTTGAAGACCTAATAAAGAAACTGCAAATCAAACCCTCAATTGTCAAACCTCTTGCAAGAACGTTACCTCCAATAACAATAGCGTGAATATTTTGACCCCACAAAAATCTGTTGATGGAAAATTGGATCTCTATCCAAATGATTTTATTATTTCTCTTGATGAACCTAAGAATTATTTTGGAGCTAGAAAATTATTTGGTGATGAATTTGATATCGATAAAGATAATGAACTTCCATTTATTAGAAGAGTTAAAGCTCATGAAATAGAAAATCTTCAACCACCTTCGCAAAAAGCGAGATTTAATTTCACCCCATCTTTAACGCAAAGTTTAGTTG
>QCVY01000064.1 GCA_003208695.1 Prochlorococcus sp. AG-686-P16
TTAAGAAAAATTGAATTCAATTCAAATTTGCTGGAGTTAAATAATGTGGTTAAAAGTAAAAAAGATAAACAAGATAAATTCTTGTTTTTGACTAATAGTGGAAGATGGGACGGCTTTATCGAGGAGGAAATTTTAAAATCTGTTTCAGTAAAAAAATGGGAACGTACTTTTGTTGGCGATTTTAAGAAGCCAATTAAGAAATTTGAGAGTGTAAATTGTAGTACTGAGTTATGGAGAGCTATAGAAAAAATAGAGAAATCTAATGAAGGTATTATACTTGTACTCAATCCTGCTGATATACCACTAGGAATTATTGACAGAAATAAAATTGGTTATTTTGTGTTTAGTAAATTAGGTTTAAATTTACCTTCCAACATTATGAGTAAATTCAATAACAAGGATCAGTATCCACTGGGAATTGAATTACCCAAAATTATAAAATTAATGAGAAAAAAAGGAGAAATTGAATAAATTCAAGTCACAATAATTCTTTAATCTCATCTTTCTTATAGCAGATTTTTTCAATTTTTAGATTCGATTTAGATTCTAAAAATGAATTCATCAAATATTTAATTATTTCCTCATTAGTAAGATTTAAATTAATCTTTTTGGGAGGCTCTTCTCCAAATAATCTGAACCACAAGTCTCTTGGAGGATTAAGTTGAATTTCTCCATGCTGAAGAAACGCCCCTTTCTTTCTGTATTGGGCGCTTCCTATGCGTTTAAATCCATATTGATCAACTAAATCAGACATATAGGATGATCCAAAACAGTTTTCTTTAATTGTCGATTTTCTTAAAGTTCCTCTTTTTAAACCTAAACCTAATTCATTAAAACTTTTAATTAACCAACTATTTACAAGCTCATAACTGAAGATCTTATAAGAAGGTTTTTTAAATGTTAAAGCGTATGTTATCCCCCCAGAATGAAGCACTGCTCCGCCTCCTGAGGGTCTTCTTACGACTTTGATAATGCCTTCCTCTAATAGCTTTTCCCAATGAGGTGGAATTACTTTTTGATGATAACCAAGAGAAATCCAATCTCCCTCCCAATAGTAGAACCTTAATGTAAAAAGAATTTCAACTTTGGAAATAGTTTTTTCTAAAAAATGCAAATCTAGAGCCATTTGTTCAACTCCAGTTAATTTCATTGTTGAAATAATTAAAGCTTGATTATCTATTCTCAAAACTATTTTTTAATTTAGTTACGTAACAGCATTTTGTAATAGTCTATCAATTTTTCACTTTTGGGTAGAGAATATAGAAAATAAATATGTATTTATTATGGAGCCATCTCAATCAATCAATTTAATAATACTTGGTCTTATTGTTGTAATGCATGCAGGTGTATTGGCTTTAAGGCTTGGGATAAGTTTAGCTAGAACATAAAAATTAATATTGATTATAAAAAACTTTATGTTATTTATTAAATAAGACTTTTATTCTTGATTCTTTTATATAATTCTGAAAATAATTTTGCCTAAACATTCCCGTAAAAGTACCTCTACGGACAAAAGATCCTTAGCATCTGCTATAGAGATAAACTATAAAGAACAAGAAGATTTTGTAAGCTCTGTTTTTCTAGGGTTAAAAATTTGCTTTTCTCTTTTAGCATTTGTGAGTTTAGTAAAAATTGGATATAGCTCAAAAGTTAGATTAACTAGATTGAGGGAGATTAAAGATTCTTACATATATGAAAAATCAAGGTTTGATGGTTTAAGTCGTAGATTTGATGATTTAATCTCTTTTGAAGGCGAGCAAAGATTTATGAAGGATCAAGATCAAATGATTTCTAGAGACATAATCAGAGTAATATGGCGTAGATAAGTATGATTATAAGGTCATTTAATTATCGAATTATTTAATTAATTTTTATAGCTAGTGAGTAAGAGTATTAAAGGTTTAGTTCTAATAACAGGAACAACATCAGGAGTAGGATTAAATACCTTAAAACCTTTGTTGAGATTTGGATGGGAAGTTATAGCGGTAAATCGTTCAAATAAGAGGGCAGTAGAAATAGCTCAGGATTCCTTAACAGATTCCGAAATAAAAAATATTCATTTTATAGAAATTGACTTATCTGATTTAGACGATGTAAGAAATGGTTGTAGTGAGATATTGAAAAAATTTGAAAACCC
The DNA here is from genome assembly GCA_003208695.1 of Prochlorococcus sp. AG-686-P16. Classification (GTDB taxonomy): domain Bacteria; phylum Cyanobacteriota; class Cyanobacteriia; order PCC-6307; family Cyanobiaceae; genus Prochlorococcus_A. Next base: position 2,138 of record QCVY01000064.1, read on the forward strand.
CATAAATTCTATTATTTGTAATGCTGCAGTATATAAACCAAGATTACGGAAGCCTGAAAGGTCTCCTCAAGGATTTGAAAATTCTATGGCGGTTAATCATTTTGGTCATTTTCTTTTGATTAATCTTCTTCTAGATAATATTTTGTCGTCTGAGAAAGAAATTGATTTAAATGGTAGAACTATTAAATTCAAGCCAAGAATAACAGTATTAGGAACTGTTACGGCAAATTATTCAGAACTAGGCGGAAGAATTCCGATACCTGCCCCAGCAGATCTCGGTAATTTATCTGGATTTAAAAATGGATTTTTATCTCCGATTAGTATGGCAAATGGAAAAAAATTTAAACCAGGGAAAGCTTATAAAGATAGCAAACTTTGCAATATGGTAACAGTACAAGAATTATCAAAAAAATATTCTAAAGAAAGAATAATTATTAATTCTCTATACCCTGGATGTGTGGCCGATACAAAACTCTTTAGAGACACCCCTTGGCTTTTTAGATTTTTATTCCCAATCTTTCAAAAATTCATCACAAAAGGATATGTAACTCAAAGATTAGCTGGAGAAAGAGTCGCTCAAGTAGCTACTCTTAAAGAATATGCTAAACCTTCAGTTCATTGGAGTTGGGGAAATCGCCAAAAGTTAGGGAGAAAAGCTTTTTCTCAAAAATTGTCTAAGAGAATTATTGATTCAAATATTTCAAGACAAACTTATGAATTAACTAGAAAATTGGTTGGATTAGCTTAGGGAGTTAATCAAATCCTAATAAATCAAAAATTTCTCTATCTTTTAGAGGAGTACCCTCAAGTGGTTCCACTTTATCTAACATATTTTTAGCGAGAGATAAATATTCATTTTGGCACTCAATTACATCTTCGGTTGGTTCCATTTCGAAAATAGTACACTTTTTAAGTCTTGATCTTCTAATGGCATCTACATCTTTAAAGTGAGCCATTGTTTTTAAACCAGTTCTTTTATTAAACTTATCAATTTGATCTGTATCTTTGGATCTATTCGCTACAACTCCACCTAGTCTGACTTTATAGTTCTTTGCTTTGGCTGCAATTGCAGACACAATTCTATTCATTGCAAATATTGAATCAAAGTCATTAGCCGTAACAATTAGACAGTAATTGGCGTGCTGTAACGGGGCTGCAAAACCTCCGCAAACAACATCCCCTAAGACATCAAAAATAACTACATCTGTATCTTCTAGTAAGTGATGCTCTTTTAATAGCTTTACTGTTTGGCCTGTTACATATCCACCACAACCTGTACCAGCGGGAGGACCTCCACTCTCAACGCACATAACTCCATTAAAGCCTTCAAACATAAAGTCAGTCGGTCTTAATTCCTCACTATGAAAATCTACTTCCTCCAGAATATCAATGACAGTGGGAACCATCTTGTGAGTAAGAGTAAAAGTACTGTCATGTTTTGGATCACACCCTATTTGTAAAACTTTTTTACCTAATTTTGAGAATGCTGCTGAAAGATTGGAAGACGTTGTTGATTTGCCTATACCCCCTTTGCCATAAACAGCAATTACTAATGCTCCTTCTTCAATATTAACTTTTGGATCTTGA
>QCVY01000065.1 GCA_003208695.1 Prochlorococcus sp. AG-686-P16
ATTTATTCTTGTAAAATTTATAAATGAATAAAACTATTACTCCCTCTATAGAAACTATCGAAAGAAGTTGGTTTTTAGTTGATGCTAAAGATAAGACGCTTGGCAGGCTTTCTACAGAGATAGCTGCTGTTTTGAGAGGAAAGAATAAACCAACATTCACCCCTCATTTGGACACAGGTGATTTTGTTATTGTTGTTAATGCCGAAAAAGTTGAGGTAACAGGTAAAAAATCCTCACAGAAATTATATAGAAGGCATTCTGGTAGACCAGGAGGAATGAAGGTTGAAAAGTTTGAATCGCTTCAAGAAAGAATTCCTGAGAGAATAATTGAGCAAGCTGTTAAAGGAATGCTTCCTCATAATTCATTGGGAAGACAGCAATTCAAGAAATTAAAAGTTTATAAAGGCTCAGATCATCCTCATGCTGCACAAAATCCTGTATTATTAAGAAGTTAATTTTTAACAATGAATAGTCAAATAAAAAACAAAGCAGTTTATTGGGGTACTGGAAGAAGAAAAACTTCTGTAGCAAGAGTCCGTTTAATTCCTGGCAATGGACAAATTAAAATAAATGGTCGTTCTGGTGATGATTATTTAAACTTCAACCCATCACACCTAAATTCAGTTAAAGCACCTTTACAAACTTTAGGCCTTGAAAATTCATACGATATATTTGTAAATGTTTTTGGTGGTGGTTTAACAGGTCAGGCAGATGCAATCAAGCAAGGAGCAGCTAGAGCTCTTTGTGGTTTATCGCCTGATAACAGGAAGCCTTTAAAGACTGAAGGGCACCTTAGCAGAGACCCAAGAGCAAAAGAAAGAAAAAAATATGGTCTTAAAAAAGCTAGAAAAGCTGGTCAATTCTCTAAACGTTAAAACATCTTTTATTATGCCTAAATCAGAAATTCATCCTAAATGGTATCCAGATGCAAAAGTTATTTGTAATGGAGAAGTTGTAATGACTACAGGTTCAACTAAGCCTGAATTACATGTTGATGTTTGGAGTGGGAATCATCCTTTCTTTACTGGGACACAAAAAATCCTTGATACTGAAGGAAGAGTTGATAGATTTATGAAAAAATATGGAATGGGTTCAGCCGATTCAGCTACTTCAAAAGAATCTAAAGAATCAGATAAATAAAAATTTACTAATCAAAAATTAAGCAAATTTTCAATTGGAATATACAACATTAATTGCAAGGTTGAAAAATGCTTCAGAGAGTTTTGTCAATTTGGAGATGCAGTTAGCTGACCCCGATATTGCAAATAATCCTAAAAAACTTGAATCAATAGCAAGAGAAAGAGCTAAGCTGGAACCTTTGGTTATAGATTTCAATCAATTGCTTGATACTGATAAAGAAATTGGTGACTCCAAACAATTGCTTAAAGATAATAGAAATGATAAAGATATGGAATTATTGATCAATGAAGAATTATGCAGTCTAGAAGATCTTAAGAATAAACTTATTGAAAAATTAACAATTGCCTTGTTACCAAAAGATCCACGAGATGAAAGAAGTGTAATGTTGGAAATTAGAGCTGGAGCAGGAGGAAATGAAGCTTGTATTTGGGCCGGTGATTTAGCAAGAATGTATGAAAGATATGGCCAAAAAATTGGTTGGACAGTAAAACCTATTAGTGCTTCTGAATCAGATATGGGAGGATTTAAAGAATTAGTTATTTCTGTAAAAGGAGATTCTGTTTATAGCCAATTGAAATTTGAGGCAGGTGTTCATAGAGTTCAAAGAGTTCCAGCAACTGAATCTCAAGGCAGAGTTCATACTTCTACTGCAACAGTTGCGGTTATGCCAGAAGCTGACCCAGTAGAAGTTAAGATTGATCCAACTGAGATAGAAATTGGTACAGCTAGATCAGGTGGTGCTGGAGGTCAAAATGTTAATAAGGTAGAAACTGCTATTGATCTAATTCACAAGCCAACAGGTATCAGAGTATTTTGTACACAAGAAAGATCTCAGCTGCAAAATCGTGAGCGAGCTATGGAAATTCTAAGAGCTAAATTATATGAGATTCAATTAAAAGAAGCTAATGCTAAGGAGAGGTCACAAAGGCTAATGCAAGTTGGAAGTGGAGATAGAAGCGAAAAAATTAGAACTTATAATTTTAAGGATAATAGGACTACTGATCATAGGTTGGGATCTAATTTTTCATTAGAGCCAATTCTTGCAGGACAATTAGATGATGTTATTGATGCTTGTTTAGCACAAGAACAGAAAAGGATGCTAGAAGATTTTAATGAGAATGAAAATTAATTAATTTTAAGCAGCTAGCCCAATTACATATTTACTCCATTCTTTATGTTTCCCAGAGTCTATTTGCCTTGTGGCTTCGAAATTTAGATTACTTAATGGACGATATGGCTTTCGTTTTAAAGGCATATTTGCCTCTTCAGGAGTTCTATTACCTTTTTGGACATTACATCGGAGGCATGCCGTTGTTACATTTTCCCAGCTGTCAGTTCCACCTCTGCTTCTTGGTAAAACATGATCTATGGATAAATCACTACCTCTGTGGTTACAGTATTGACAAGAGTTATTGTCTCTAAGAAGTAAATTTTTTCTTGTAAGAGCAACCTCTCTGAAGGGAACTTTAACGTAGTAGCGAAGCCTAATAACAGTAGGAAGGTTTTGCCCAGAATGTATAGCATATGATTGATCTTCTTCTAAACTTTCAGCTTTACCTTTGATCATTAAAATTACAGCTCTTCGCCAAGAAGTAATGTTTAAAGGTTCATAAGATGCATTTAAAACAAGAGTCTGGCTCATGCCAAATATCAATTTACATGCCATGCTAGCGGTATATTTAAATAAGCGCATATAATCGCTTAAACATTAATTCAAATTCTTTGAATAATCGAAACAATAATTTTGATACTCTTCCAAGTTTTGAAGGAGAAATAGATCCAACACAAAGAGCTTGGATAGAAGTCAGTGGTAAAGCAATAGAGGCAAACGTAAGGCATTTAAGATCCAAATTAAAAAATAATTGTGAATTCATGGCAGTTGTTAAGGCTGATGGATATGGACATGATGCAAAAGTAGTATCTGAAAATGCGATTAAAGGTGGTGCTTCTCAATTAGGAGTAGCAACCTTAAAGGAGGGAATAAAACTTCGTTCTTTTGGAATAAGTGTACCAATTCTTATCCTTGGGAATCTTTATGCAAAAAAAGATTTATTAATATGTTTTAAAAATGATTTGATTCCAACTGTTAGTACTTTTAGGGAGTGTTTGATTTGTAATAACATTGGAAAGAGTAATAATTTCAAATTTTCGTTACATCTAAAAATTGATACTGGGATGTCGAGATTGGGATTTGAATGTAATCACTTTGTTCAACAATTTAATAATATTAAATCTCTTGAAAATATTGCTGTTAAGGGAATATATAGTCATCTCGCCTGCGCAGATGAAAAGAATGCCTTGAATCCTAAAAGTGGCACCCAACTACAAAGAGAAAAATTCCAAGAATAAAAATAATTCTTATAAATAATTACGGAGAGGGAGGGATTCGAACCCTCGACAAAAGTTACCTCCTGTAACTCCTTAGCAGGGAGCCGCTTTCAACCACTCAGCCACCTCTCCAGTTCTTCTACATTATCAATTTTTGAGCAAACATTCAAAATTATTTATTTAATCGAAATGTCTAATCAACTTGGACTCTTGGCAATCTATTTTTAAAAGAGCAAAGAATTTCCCA
>QCVY01000066.1 GCA_003208695.1 Prochlorococcus sp. AG-686-P16
TCCATCCAAACTTATATTTATCTTCAATTTCAATTGATTGCTCATCTATTTTAATTTCTTCTGAATTTGTTTTTTCTACATCCATAATTTCTTCATTATTTTGTTCTTGATTTGAATTCATTACTATAACCTAATTTTTAAAATTATACTTATCTGTAGTTAATAATTGCCAGTCTCCCTTACCATTTAATTCTAAAATATTCTCATGAAAATCCTTCAAACTAGGCCTATGTCCAACGCTTATCAATGATAATTCTCTGTCTCTTAGTAAATTATATAATTTTTTTTCAGTTTTAATATCTAGTGCGCTAGTTGCTTCATCTAATACAGCAAATCTCGGAGAGTTCAGTAGTAATCTTGCAAAGGCTAATCTTTGCTGCTCTCCTAATGAAAGTATTCTTGGCCAGTCTTGTTTAACGTCGAGGTTGGGATATCTATTAACTAAAGATTTTAAATTTACTTCATTAAGAACAGAGATTAAGTGGTCATCACTAAATTTATCAACCTCTGTCGGATAACATAATTGTTCCCTTAAAGAACCCAATAACATATAGGGCTTCTGAGGTATAAAAAGCAAATCACCTGTCTTTGGCTTTTTTATTGACCCTTGTTTGGGTTCCCATAATCCACTGATCATCCTTAATAAAGATGTTTTTCCACAACCAGAGGGTCCTACTACTAATAATGATTGATTTGTTTCAATACTCAGACTTAAGTTTTTGATGATAGCTTTATCAGATCCAGGAGGGAAAAGATCAGCATCGTTGATGAGGATAGAAGAATAATCAGAAATAATGTTTTGATTTTCTATTGGCTTGCTTTGACTAATAATCTCAACTTTTGACTGAAAACCCTCTAATCTCCCAATTCCTGCTGCGAACTTTGCTAGTTCCTCTATTTGATTAACTATAAAAAATAATGAACCTTCTACCATTCCAAAGGCAAAGCTTGCTTGAATAAATCGACCATAATCAATTTCTCCTCTAAAGTAAGGAATTGCCATTATTAGATATGGAAAGAAGTTGCCAGCATAATTAATGGAACGTCTCATTACATCAATAATTACTCTCCAAATTATTAGTAGGTTGAAGTTTCTTACAACTTCTCCTAATCTTCTCTCTGTTTCACTTTTTTCCGGCTTCTCTCCTGAATAAAAAGCTATTGATTCAGCATTATCTCTAATGTGCACTAATCCATATCTGAAATCTGCTTCGTATCTAAGTTGATCGAAATCAATTTTTACAAGATTTTTACCAGCAATTAATAGGATAGCAGTAGCAAATGCTGCGTATCCAAATAACGAAAAGGTTAATGTCGTACTTATGCTCCATAATATTAGAATATTTAGAGAAAAAGTAAGAAGTGCATCAAAAACTCCTAAAGTAAAAGATAAACTTTGACCAGTAAAAGCTCTAGTATCATCTGATATTCGTTGGTCAGGATTATCTATATCAGTTTGTTCTTCATCATTAGGATTTAATTGGTAGTATGCTTTGTTAGTCATATAGTCTTTAACTAAGCTTTTCGACAGCCAATCTCTCCAAATTATTCCTAATTTATAGGTAAAGAATATTTGAGAAACTCGAATTGGTAGAGCAACAGCGAAGCAACAAGCATAAATTCCTAAAATCCTATAAAACCCATCTTGTTGTTTTTCTACTAAAGCATTTGTTAAGTCTCTTGCAATAAATCCTATACCTGCATTAATTCCATTTACTGCTAGAAGCATCAGAACTATGACTGCTAAAAATAACCAATGTACCCACCTACGACTCTTGAGTTGACGCCTTAAACTAAAAAAGCTTCCTGAACCAATGAGAAATAATCCTGAAAATAATAATCCCCACCAGCCAGACCATATTGTATTAACAGTATTTACTACTCCTCCGAAGTATTTATCAAGAAAAATAGGTTGAATGCTTTCAAAAAAACTAATTATGCCTGTAAGGCCTACAAGAACGATACCTCCTACACAAAATAAAAGTGATATTAAAAGCCATACAAATTGAAATCCATTACATTGATCAATCGGTAAAAAAAATGGTTGAGCTAGTCTTCTTAGCTTTTGTAATTGATAAAATATTTTAGATCTATTTTGTACTACATTATTCATATTTTTTTCTATTCCTTTTTATTAAATAGATTATATCTTTATGAAGATGATTGCCCAAAACCAATTAGCGAAAGTGCCCAATCAGGAAGGTTGAGATAAGATAATAATTTTAAATCAAATTCATGAACTTTTATAATTGAAACATCCATTAGCCACCATATTAGAAAAGGTAAATTAAATAAAATCTGAAGTTGCCACTTGTAAGTTAATACTTTCCAAATCTTAGTTAAAACTAACCTCTGAGGTTCATCTAAACTTTCCCAATTTGTAGTAATTTGATTTAATAAATTTTTAGGTTCGTTATTAAGGGATTCAGGAGAATTCATGTTTTACTTTTTCTTATTTATAGCTAAAAAGAAACTCTTTTGAGAGTTTTAGCCTGGAGGCCAACTCATTTTTCTACCACCTAAAAAATGTATATGTAAATGAAATACTGTTTGTCCAGATTCTTCACCGGTATTAATAACTGTTCTCCAATTTCTTAATTTCTTAGATTTGGCAATATTTTTTCCTATTAAAAGAAGATGTCCTAACAAATCTTTATCTTCCTCCAAGCACTCATATAAACTAACTAATGGTTTTTTAGGAATTACTAAAAAATGAACTGGAGCCTGAGAGGCAATATCATTAAATGCTATACAAAGTTTGTCTTCATGAAGCTTTTCGCAAGGGATCTCACCATCTATTATTTTGCTAAAGATTGTAGTTTCAGCCATTGTTTTTTTAATAATTAAATCAGTTAATTGGCATTACATCTTTTTGATGAAAGCCTTCTTTAATGAGTTCTTTATTTAAATCTTCTTTTGAAGTTACTCTATCAACAAACAAAACTCCATTGAGATGATCCATTTCATGTTGAATGCATCTTGCTAACAGTCCATCAGCTTTCATTTTCCTTGGTCTGCCCATTTCATCTCTAAATTTTAATTTAATTGTTGATGGTCTTACCACGTTTAAATAAACTCCTGGGATACTCAAACAACCCTCTTCATATGAATTTAAAGTTGTTCCATAATCGGTAATTTCTGGATTTATTAAAATTAAAGGATCAGCCGCTGCATCTTCAAAATTTACATCAATTACAAGTAGCTCCTTCTTGATTCCTATTTGCGGAGCAGCTAGTCCAATCCCTTTTGCTGCATACATGCTTTGAAGCATTTCTTTAGCTAAATTTCTTATGGAATTATCTACTTTACTTATTCTTTTAGCATTTGCTCTCAATATATCATCACCCAATTTATATATTTCTAATGAAGGAGTTCCTGCTTGTTCTTTAGATACTTTATCTGTAGGACTGTTTGCTTTTGACTTTCTTGCGAGTTGTGAAAAATTGTTTGCCACGGTAAAAAAAGTTATTTACTCAACAGTTAAGCTATAAAAATATTAGCACTTTAAATTCATCTTTAAATA
>QCVY01000067.1 GCA_003208695.1 Prochlorococcus sp. AG-686-P16
ACTTTGCAGAATTATGCAAAAACAAACGCATGATAAAATTCTTAAATTAGAACAACAAATCAACAGAGTTGAAAGTATTCTATTAGTATCAGTGGGAACTTTAATAGCTGGTATGGCTAGCATGATCTTTATGCTAGTATCACAATAAGACTTGTAATTTACACAAAATAGTATATATAAAACCTAAGAGTGCTTTAGGAGGCTCTTACATTATTAACTGTCTAACAAAGGAGGTTATATGACTCTAATAAACTTAAACAATTTCCTAAACCATGCAATCGGATTTGAAGATGTCTTCAGACGCTTCGATCGTTTGCCTACAATCAATGCAGGTTTTCCGCATTACAATATAAAGAAAGCAGGCGAAGATAAATACACATTAGAAATGGCTGTGGCAGGTTATAAAAAATCTGACATCAGCGTTAACGTGACTGATGGTGTGTTGTCTATTGAAGGAACGTCTTCAGAAGATAAAGAAGAGTTTGTTCATAAAGGTATTGCTAAACGAGCATTTAAAAAACAGCTACAACTAGCTGACTATGTTGAATGCAGTGGTGCCAAGTTGGAAGATGGAATGTTGAAAATCAATTTAAAACACAATCTGCCTGAAAACAAAAAAGCAAAACAAATTGCTATAAAATAACGGATCTGGAAAATTCCAGCGCGTCACGCGTATATCCTACATTTTCGGGGATGTAATGTCCCCGAAAACTAACCCATATAAAGTTTAATTACGAAATAAAAAGTCATCATAGTTAACAAAAAAAACTCACTACTAATAAACATTAAATCCAATCTTTTAACTCTTCACCCATTACTTGAGTGGCGATGTTAACTTTCTTTCTAAGAGCTTTAACGATTCTTTCATCAACAGTGTCCTCCGCAAGAATATCAATGTAAGTCATTGGTTTTTTCTGACCTATTCTATCTATTCGTGCTTCTGATTGTTGACGTTTTTCTAAATCATAACCATTAGAGTAATAAATCATAGTTGATGCACCAGTAAGAGTAATTCCATATCCACCAGTCTGTGGTGTACCCACTAAAAATCGAACTTTACTTTCTGGATCTTGCATTTCTTTTATTGCTTTCTGTCGATCATCGGTGCTTGTATCACCGTAGTAAGTCATCACAGAACCAGGGTATTCTTTCTCAATCTCTCTTACAATAGTGGCAATATCATGACGCCAATGAGCCCAAATAACGGCCTTACCTTCAACTTCTTCAATAAGCTCCATAAGTTCATCAATACGATTATTTTTAATTTCTTGTATGGAATCATCATCGGCTTTAAAATGACCACAAGTAATTTGTTGTAATCTCATAAGCTGAGTTAAAGCAGTAGCGGTGGTTGTTAGTTTACCATTCATTTCAGCAAGAGCTAATTGTTTCATTTGGTCATAAAGTTTTTTCTGTTCAGTTGATAATTGAATAACACGCTTCATAAACGTTTTAGGTGGTAGATCCAAACAATCGTCTTTTAAAACACGATAAGAAAAAGGCTTAATTTTTTCAGATAATTCTGCAAGATTTTTATATCCCACTACAATTTGTACTGATCTTCCATTGAAATTAGCCGTTCTCATAGAGGCATAACGTGTTCTAAAACTAAAGTAAGATTGATGGCCTAATAACCAAATATCAAGAAACTCACATTGTTTATATAAATCTAATGGAGATTTAGTAACAGGAGATCCTGTTAAAATTCTTCTATACTTTGCTTGTTTACCTAAAGAGACAATAGCTTTTGTTCTTTTAGCACCTGGATTTTTTATGGTTGTACTTTCATCAATAGCCATTAATGTGCTATGAGAATCTAAAAACCGACTAGCAAACTCAACACCTTTTTTTGTAGAAAAAGCTTCTACATTCATAATAAGAATGTGTAAGTCTACTTCAGGTTTAAATAAACTATCTAATTTTGCTTGTTGTTTTTGATTAATAAGTGCTTGCCACAAAACCGCCTTTTTTTGAATATGATCAACTAAATGAGTAGGTATTTCAGAGTCAAACCAATTTTTATAAACACCTTTTGGTGCTATAATTAAAGCACCATTAATTTTACCTTTATCATAGAGCATAGATATATTATCTAATAATACTTTTGACTTACCTGTACCCATTTCCATAAAGTAGGCAAATACTTCTTTATTCCACGACATTTCCAATGCTTTTAATTGATGAGCATAGGGCTTAGTTTTAAATTTATAATTCATAATCTATATTTCTTCTTTCTATTGACATGTATACAACAATATCTTATAACTTGTCAAGAAAGTTATGAGTGATTATACAGATCTAAAAAAAGATAAAGAACCTATCGTTTACGTGCTGCAAGAATTACCTGGTACAAGAATGGGTCGTCCTAAATTTAATATTATGGGTGCTTCAAAATACGGTAAGTTAAAAGTGTTACTAAGAGAAGATACACAAATTATCTTAAGTCCAGGTCCTATCATTTTTGAATTAAGACGTTTGTTAAAAGATTACAACTCCAACGATTATTTATTATTATCAGGAGATCCATCGGTTATTGGCTTGGCATGTGCTATTGTATCTGATATAAACAATGGAAGATTTAATTTATTAAAATGGGACAGACAAGAAAAAGTATATTACCCTTTAGAAATAAATCTCTACGAGAAAGGAAAGATAGATGAATAATATAAACTTTGAAAAAGACAGAGTTGATTCAGTTACACAAATTGATTCTACAAAAACATTATCTGATGAAGTTATTAAACTTAGAAATTTGGAAGAACAAGTAGCTGCTTCAGAAGAACATACAAAAAAGTTAAAAGAAAAAGCAAGAGAATTATCTCAAGTAGTCATTCCTGAAATGATGAAAGAGATGAACGTTACAAAATTAAAATTAAAAGATGGTGCTTCAATAGAAGTTACCAATTTTTATAGTGCTCGAATAACTCCTGACAAACAGGAATCGGCATTTAACTGGCTTCGAGAAAACGGCTTAGGGGACATCATTAAAAATGATGTAACTGTTACCTTTGGCCGTGGCGAAGATAACAAGGCAATGGCTTATGCTACCCTTGCAAAAGGTCAAGGTTATGAACCCATCCAGAAAATAGGGGTACATAATCAGACTTTAAAAGCAGTGGTTCGCGAGCGTACCGAATCTGGAAAAGATATGCCCGCGGATCTTTTTAACACGTTTGTAGGTAACCAAACGAAAATAACCAAACGATAGGAGAAACTAGATAATGGAAACTAGAAGCGAGAAGCAAGTAGTAAAAAAAGAAGAAGCAGGTCTGCCATCAAGCGCTATGTTTGAAGCAGATGCTAAGTTAGGTTTTGAGAATGTAGATCAAGAAAGTGTTGCTCTACCTATTTTGAAACTTCTACAAAACGGATCAGGAGAGGCACAAAGAAAACATTCTAATTATG
>QCVY01000068.1 GCA_003208695.1 Prochlorococcus sp. AG-686-P16
GGAAAATCAATCTCAAAGTTCATCTTAAATGTTTCTTTTCAAGACTAAAAATAGGTTGCTTACTCTTGTAGTAATTTTAATCTTTGGAATAATAATTTTTCTTTTAGGTTTAGGCTCAACTGGATTAGTAGATGAAACACCACCTCTTTTTGCAGCGGCGGGGAAAGCTATGAGTGAATCTGGCGATTGGTTAACCCCAAAAGTAAATGGGATTTTCCGATTTGATAAACCACCCCTCATATATTGGCTAATGGGCTTGTTCTATTCACTGCCCAAAAATGAAGTATGGGATAGCCTTGGAACAATTTCAGCAAGGCTTCCTTCAGCATTGGCTTCATTATTTTTGATGCTAATAATTGGAGATACTATTTATTGTTGGCCTCAAAATAGTGGGAGAAAATTAGCTACTCCGATAGTGGCATCTTTGGGATTTGCTTTGTCTCCATTAATAATTGTTTGGAGCAGAACTGCTGTAAGTGATGCTCTTTTATGTGGGACTTTAGGGATAAGCCTTCTTTTGTTCTGGAGAAGAATGGCTAGTAATAAAAAGGGAAATTGTATATCTTCATGGGTTTTTCTGGGACTTGCAATTTTAACCAAAGGACCAGTGGCTCTTGTCCTTGCAGCTTTGACTCTTTCATCTTTTTTCCTCATTCAAAAGGATTGGAGGAATTTGCTTGATAAAATAAAACCTAAAAGAGGTTTGTTAATTACAGTTATAATAAGTTTACCGTGGTATGTTTTAGAGTTAATAAAGGAAGGGAAACCTTTTTGGGATAGTTTTTTCGGTTATCACAATTTTCAAAGATATACATCAGTAGTTAATAATCATGCAGAACCTTTTTGGTTCTTTTTATATGTAATGGTTCTAGGATCATTACCATTTACTCCTTTTTTATTTCATGGAATATTCGAGGCTTTTAAAGACTTAGTAACTAGTTTAAAAAAAGGTTGTATCCCTTCAGAAAGTTTATTTATTTATTGTTTATGTTGGTTAGGCTCTGTTCTTATTTTTTTTAGCATTTCTGCAACAAAACTTCCAAGCTACTGGCTACCTGCAATTCCAGCGGCAGCAATTTTGATAAGTAATAGTTTTGAGAAACTTCAAAATCAAAGAAAAGCCTTTTCCTCTACGATGATTATTAATCTTTTAATTCTTCTCGGGTTATCAATAGCGTTCTTTCTATCAAATATTTGGTTGAATACAATAAATGATCCTGAGATACCAAATCTTGCTTCAAACTTATTAAGCAATGGAATAATTCTTAAAGCAAGATTGTTTTTCTTTGCTTTTTTGTTTGTTGGAATTGTTTTGTTTGTCTTTAGGACACAAAACACTCTTCTTTATCTTCAATTACTACTATTTTTGGGACAATCATTTTTGATGCAACCAATCAGGTCTTTAGGAGACATTTCTAGACAATTACCCTTACGCAATATTTCTAAACAAATTTTAAAATCTCGTCGGGGCGGTGAAACTTTAGCAATGATTGGTATTAGAAAACCATCATTGCATTTTTATACTAAACAGATTGTTTTTTACGAATCTAGTGCTGAAGAGGGAGTACTTAATTTGTTAGAGAGATTTAAATATGATAGAAGGATTAATTTTCAAGATAAACCTAATTATGGGAATGAATACTTTCTGGTTGTTATAGATAAATATTCATCTAGAGAAGAGCATTGGTCAAATATTAACCATCATAAATTAGGATCTCATGGAATTTATAATCTATGGAGGGTCAAAAAAAGTGATTTGAATACTAAAGCTATTGATTTGTTGAATAATGGTTTTGAAGCTAACTGGAGAAATAAAAAAGTAGAAAGATTTTAACAAAGCTTTTTTTTAAGGATTTCATTCTTAAGATCATCCAAACTACATTTATTTGGGATTTCTACATTGTTTAAATTATCTAATAATTCTAGATCTATGACAGAGTCCTCAGCCAAAAAACTAAAAACCTCATTGATACTTATCCCCATATCGTGAGCCATTTCTGAAATAAGCCGTAAGGTATCTCTTCTTACAGAGATTTTAAGATCTAGAGGAATATATTCATTTTTAGGATTAACTGACTTCATACTATAAATCTTAAGACATTATGTAATTTTTCGAACTTATTATTTACAATAATCAGTAAATATGATCTTGGCAATGAAGATAACTGCTTATTGAGTGGGATTATTACTGATTTATTGAGAAAAAATTATCAAATTCGCCAGAATGGGTATGGTAATAATTGAAATTAATGTTGTTGTAAAAAGAATTGTAGCTGCAATCCTTTGATTTGTTTTATAAGCCTCAGCCATCAAGATTGTTGATACAGCTGATGGTGTGCCTGCTTGAAGAACTACAGCTGAAGTCTCATTTAAGTTTGATCCTAGGATCTTGCTAAATATAAATATAAACAAAGGGAAAATAAATAATTTTAAAATTATTGAATATTTAATCCCTTTATTCAAATTTAAAAATTTAGTGTTGCTATTTGTGATTATGCCTAGTCTTGTTCCCACAACAACTATTGCTAAAACTATTACTATTCTTGCTGGTATCCACAGATAATCTCCTAAAATTTTTTCCAACCCAAAAAGATATGCCATCAAAACACCTAATATTCCTCTTGAGGCAGGGCTATTTACGATCGCTTTTAAAAGTTCCTTAAAATATAATTTAGTGTTAGAGCCTGTCTTTTTTTGTAGAAAGAAAGGCCCAAATATCCAAGCAAATAGAGTTGTTCCCAAATCAAAGCCTATTGTAAGATTAATAGTACTTGTTGGAAGAATGGCTAATGCAATTGGGATCCCAAGAAATGAAGTGTTACCTATTAATCCAGCTAATTGTAAAGAGTAATTAGGTAGTCTTGTCTTAAGTATTGGTAAATAATTAATTAATATTATTAAAAATCCAATTGAAAGAAAAGCAATTAAAGCAGTTTTAATTAAATCTAAATCTATTCCCTCTTTTAACAAAAGGCCCATTACGCTCAGAGGAATTCCATACTTAATAAGAGGTAAAGCAATAGTTTCTGAAAGTTTTGGTTTCCTTTTTCCAATAAAAAAACCAAAAATCAAAAAAGGAATAATATTTATAAAAAGATCGTTAATAGTATTAATTTATTTTTAATAAATTTATCTTACCTTTTGGAGAGTTAAGTAATGTTTATGTATATTTTTTGAATCTAAATTATTTTCCAAATTGCATTTTCTGGAATTAAGGGAGTTTTTGTTAAATCTTCAGGTTCTTTAGTAAGGATACGCCAATTTGGGACTCTGCAGGTTACATAAGAAGGGCT
>QCVY01000069.1 GCA_003208695.1 Prochlorococcus sp. AG-686-P16
ATAGTAGATTTTTTTTTAAATAACCAAGAAGCTGTAGATTTTAAGCTTTTAGTAATATCAGGCATTTTTGAAGCATAAATCAATCTTCTTCCCTCAAATGCCAATTTACCTGATAAAGTCACGCCCAAAGCAGAAATGGATGCTTCACCAATTCCTAAACTAATCATTTCACCATTGTCTTCAAAATCAAAAGGTAAAAGATCTTTTTCTTGAACGAGTAGTTCGATATTTTTAGCAAGATGATTTCCTTGTTGCATTGCAACTTGAGCTGTCAAAGGCAAATCCTCCATACCTTTAATAATTGAAATATCTCCAATAGCAAAAGAATTTTCACAATTATCTATTTGAAGTTTTTCATTCACTAGAATTCTTCCGTCTTTTTGCGTGACTTGCTCGTCAATGTAGGGAAGGTTAGGTTTGACACCAGCAGTCCAAATCACAACATCTTGATCTAAGTCTTTAATCTCAGAATCATCCAAAATACTAATTTTGTTATCTGAAATTTCTTGAACAGTTGAATTTAAAAGAAGATTTATTTTTCTTCTTTCTAACGCTTTTTCAGCTTCTTCTCGATTAAAAATCTTATTTCTACCTAAAATTTCATTAGACCTTTCGACAATACTTATATCAAATTTATTTTTATATATATCATTAATCTTGCATGCGATCTCTACCCCAGAAGGACCAGCTCCAATTACAAATAAGTTTTTCTTTATTTTGTCATTCTGAAATTTTGGTAAAAACGACTTTAATTTTTTAAGGTCATTTAAATTATTAAAAAAATAACAATTTTCTTCCACACCTTTCACTGAAAAATTACTAGATAAGGATCCTGTACAAAGAATCAAACATTCATAACCTATATTTAAATCATCACTAAATTCGAGAATCTTTTCATCAAATCTAATTTTAGTTAAACAATTTCTTAGAAAAGTAATACCTAAATTTGAAAATATATTTGTAAATTCGGGAGCAGCCTCCCACATTGATAATTCTTCGCTTAAAACTTCATACATTAAAGGTTTAAATATAAACTTTGATTCAGAATCAACGACTAGGATTGGCAAAGAAGGATTTAGTCTTTTTAAGTTTGAAGCAACTGTCATACCTCCAAAGCCTGCGCCAACTATTACTATTGGTTTTTTTATTGATTTCATGAAGGATATATTGTTAAACCTAAATGTATTATTAAATTAAACGAATAATATTCAAACTGAGCGAAATAACCTCTAATCCCTAACTACCTTTGATAATGATTGAGAAAACGCTAGAAAGTATTCAACTTAATTTAGAAGGGCATAATAAAAAATTAAAAGATATGACTCCGAAAGAAATAATATTATGGGGTTATAAAAACTTTGATAATCACTTTGCTATTACAACAAGCTTTGGGATACAATCGTCAGTAATTTTACATATGGTGCATCAACAGTCACTACAAAAAAAAATTAAGATTTTCTGGATAGATACAGGTTACTTACCATCAGAGACTTATAAGTATGCAGAGAGACTAATTAATGATTTGTCTTTAGAGATTGAGGTTTTACAAAGTGAAATATCTCCAGCAAGAATGGAATCCCTTTATGGAAAACTTTGGGAAACTAATAAATCTAGTGATTTAGATAAATACCATGACATAAGAAAAATCAAACCTTTAGAAAATGCTTTAGATAAACACGACATATTCTGCTGGGCTAGCGGTGTGAGATCGGAGCAAACGAATAATAGGAATAAAATGAATTTTATTGACGGAATTCGCAAACGACTTTCTTTAAGGCCTTTACTTAACTGGAAAAACAAAGATATTTTTTATTACATGAAAGAAAATCAATTACCGTCACACCCACTTTTCTCAAAAGGTTATTCAACTATTGGAGATTGGCATTCCAGTTCTCCTGAAAGTGTCGATAAAGAAGGCAGAACAACAAGATTTGGCGGCATGAAGCAAGAATGTGGAATTCATACTGAAAATTAAATTTTTCTTCCAGGACAATGATCGATGATATTAATTTCCTTTTAGTTGGCAATAGCAGGCTTCACTGGGCAGAAAATTTGCAAACTAAATATAAGTTTTTTCACACACAAAAAAACAATAATGTGCCTCAAAATATCAATTTAAATAATTTAATTTGGGCATCAGTAGGAAATTTACCAGATTTGTCTCTTAAGCAAGAAAATAGAATCTCTACTCAAGATATTAAATTAAAAAACCTTCCTAATCATTTTGGGGTTGATAGAGCTCTTGGTTGTTTAGAAGCTTTAAAAATAATAGAAAACCCATCCAGAAAAGAACTTTTAATAGCAGATTTTGGAACAACTTTGTCTCTTACGAAGTTAACTGCACAAGGCTCTATTATCGGTGGGCAAATTACACCTGGTTTTCTTACACAGCTAAGATCTATGGAAAAATATACCAAGAATCTCAAAGCTCCTAAAAAGTACGATATTCCTATTCAAGATTTTTTAATTAATACAAAAGATTCAATGTTAAAAGGAGTATCTAACTCTCTAATAGGTGTAATTAATTCAACATTTAACCCTACTAAAGATATTTTAATTATTTGCGGAGGTGACTCTCAATTAATTGGAAGTTTATTAAAGCAAAAGAATGAAGAAATTATTATCGCCCCGAATTTGGTTATGCAAGGTATGATCACACACTTCAATCATTAGAATATTCACCCTAATCCTAAATCTGTAATAATGTGGTCTGCCATTATGGCTGCTTTAACCTTTAGGTAAATTTTTTCAACTTTGCCGTCAGTATCAATTAAAAAAGTATTTCTCATCATTCCCATATATTCCTTTCCCATAAATTTTTTAAGGCCATAACTGTCATAATCAGAAGATACTTTATAAGGTTCAGGGTCAGTCAAGAGAACAAAAGGCAAGTCGAATTTTTCGATAAATTTCTGATGTGAAGTAGCACTATCTTTACTAATTCCGAGAACTACAAAATTATTTTTCTTAAGTAAATCCCAATTTTCTTTAAAATTACAAGCCTCTTTAGTACAACCTGGGGTATTATCTTTTGGATAAAAATATAGTATTATTCTTTTACCTTTAAAATCTTTTAAAGATACATCTGTTTCAAAAGAGTCTTTTAAATTAAACTCTGGTGCTTTATCACCAACCTTAAGAGCCATTGACATTATTAAATAACTATTATTCTAAAATACCAAAAATCTGGTTTCATAAGATAAAAGGTGTAAAAGAT
>QCVY01000070.1 GCA_003208695.1 Prochlorococcus sp. AG-686-P16
TCAACATGCATATGTTCAACAGTTAAGAGATGGTATTGATAATTTCTTTTGTATTTTTATAGAGTTACTTGATACGCCTGATAGTAATAACTATTTTGACTCTGAAAATCCAAAGGAATATTTATCAGGATTTTTACAAGGTACAAGATCCGCACTATCCAACGAAAATAGACAAAGCATTACAATCACCTTAGATAAGTTAAATTGTTTAACACTAGGGGCATTAATTGCTTTATTTGAGCGAGCTGTTTCTTTTTACGCAGAATTAGTTGATATAAATGCTTATGATCAACCTGGTGTTGAAGCTGGTAAAAAAGCAGCAGCAGAAATAATTGATTATCAAAAAAAAGTAACGGCATTATTGAATAATGGTGATGAATTATCAATAAAAGAAATTACTTCTCAGATTGGAAATTCATCAGCTGAGCCGATATTTTTTATAATTCGTCAGATGTGTTTTGGTAATAAAGACTATCTTATAAATGGAGATTGGTCTAATCCTAGTACTATAAAAATTAAAAAAAATAGTTAATATCTAGACGACAATATTTATAATTCTACCTTTTACAATTATTATTTTTCTGATTGTTTTTTTATCAATCCATTTTTTTACATTAGGTCTAATTAATGTTTGTTCTTTAATTTGATCATCAGAAATCTCATTATCTACATTAATTTTGTCTCTAACTTTTCCATTTATTTGTATAACTAATTCATAACTATTTTCCTTTAGGGCATCTTCATCGAATACTGGCCATTTTTCTAAGTGAACTGATTTTGAATTACCTATTAAATGCCATATTTCATCTGAAATATGAGGAGCAAATGGTGCTAATAATATGCAAAATTTCATAAGAGCTTCTCTTCTTAAGTCTTTATTTACATGATCTAGGTTCGATGATATTGAATTATAAAACTTCATTAATTCTGATATTGCAGTGTTAAATTGATTATTTTTTATATCGTTAGAAACTTCTTTTATAGCAATATTTATTGACTTTAATAATGAATTTTTATTTTCTTGATTTAGTTTATCATCATTATGGAGACTGTCATTATTTGTGTAATCTGAGAAAAGTTTCCATATTCTACATAAAAATCTATATTGCCCTTCTACATCAGAATCACCCCATTCAAGATCTTTTTCAGGAGGAGCTTTAAATAATATAAACATTCTTGCTGTATCTGCTCCATATTTTTTAATTACAGATTCAGGATCTATACCGTTATATTTAGATTTAGACATTTTTTCAAAAAGAACTTCAAGTTTTGAATTGTCTTTTGGATCTTTTGGATTAGTTATATCTTTAATATCAGTTGGAGAGATATATTTTCCTGTTATTGAATTTTTATAAGCTGCAGATTGAACCATACCTTGTGTTAAGAGCCTTTTAAATGGTTCATCAATATCGAAAAGATTGTTATCCCTTAAAGCTTTGGTTAGAAATCTTGCATAAAGCAAATGTAAAATTGCATGCTCTACACCTCCAACATATTGATCAACAGGTAACCATTTATTAATTTTTTCTTTTTCAAATGGCTTTGTTAAAGATTTAGATGAAGGATATCTTAAAAAATACCATGATGAACACATGAAGGTGTCCATTGTATCTGTTTCTCTAATCGCCAAATTACCGCATTTTGGACATGTCGTATTAACCCAATTTTGATTACTACCTAGAGAGTTAATCTTATTAGAGGATATCTTAATTTCATTTGGTAATTTAACCGGAATGTCCTTTTTATTTACTGGAACAGAACCACAATTAGTGCATTTAATAATTGGAATTGGACAACCCCAATATCTTTGCCTAGAAATTAACCAATCTCTCAAACGAAATTGAATTTTATTTTCTGCCCATCCATTTTGTTCTCCATGTTTTGAAATTTGTTTTTTAGCATCACTATTATGCAATCCATTAAAATTATTTGAGTTAATTAGAAAGCCATTATCCGTAAAAACATTATTTAATTCGCTGGGACTTTTATCTTTATCCTTAATAATTACTTGTTTAATATCTATAGAATTCAATTTGGCAAATTCAAAATCTCTTTCATCATGTGCTGGGACTCCCATTACAGCTCCAGTTCCGTATCCATCAAGTACATAACTTGCTATCCAAATAGGAATTTCCTTTGAATTTATTGGGTTTATAGCTATTAAATTTGTTGGAATACCAATTTTCTTTTGATCTTTATCATTAGTTTCTTGTAAATATATTTTTAAATTTTCTAGTTTACTTAAAATTTCATTATCAGATATTTTTTTTATTAAAGGATGATTAACAGATATTGCTAAATAAGTTACACCAAATAAAGTATCAGGTCTTGTTGTGAATACTTGTATTTTTTCTTTTTTGAATTCTTCTATTTTGAAATTTATATTTGTACCTACTGATTTGCCAATCCAATTTTCCTGCATTATCTTTACTCTTTCAGGCCACTCAGTTAATTTTTCTAAATCTTGCAATAACTCATCTGCATAATCAGTAATTTTTAAAAACCATTGAGTTAAAAGCTTCTTTTCAACTATTGCTCCAGATCTCCATGATTTACCTTCTGAATCAACTTGTTCATTCGCTAAAACAGTATTATCAATCGGATCCCAATTTACCTCAGACTCCTTTTGATAAACAAGACCAGCTTTATGTAATTCCAAAAATAAATATTGAGTCCATACATAATAATTTTCATCACAAGTGGCAAATTCTCTATCCCAATCAACAGATAGACCTAATAATTTTAATTGTGATTTCATATGAGCGATATTTTGTTTAGTCCATTTATCAGGATTAATACCTCTTTCTATTGCTGCGTTTTCAGCAGGTAAACCAAATGCGTCCCAGCCCATCGGATGTAAGACTACTTTGCCCTGAAATCTTTGAAATCGTGCAATTAAGTCTGTTATTACATAATTGCGCACATGACCCATATGAAGGTTACCTGAAGGGTAGGGAAACATGGATAAGGCATAAAATTTTTCTTTATTACTAGCTTGCTCATCTGTGTTATATAAGTTGTCATCTTCCCAAATTTTCTGCCATTTACCCTCTATATCAGATGGGTTATATAAATTATTTGTACTTTTATACGTATTTT
>QCVY01000071.1 GCA_003208695.1 Prochlorococcus sp. AG-686-P16
ATGATTGCATAATTTACTTTTTCTCATCAAAGTTTTGAGTTGCTGGTTTAAATGCAGCCTTTGCTCTTTCAATATTCAAGGGGATATTTTCTATACCAAAAAAACTTCCTGGTTCTTTATCCCAACTAGCAGATAATATACCAAAACTTAACCCCCCTAGTCCTAATAAGAAGAATAATGCTGATATTGCTATTGTTGAAGAAGGAGGGATTTCAGCAATATTTCTTGTGACGATTATATAACTTATAACAAACACTGACATACCCATAATAGTTGGTATTCCAGCCGTAAAAAAGATTCTCCTAGCCATTCTGTCAGCTACATATTTTGGTATGCCGCTAGATTGTTTGATTTTTGGGGTTAATGATGGAACTTTCTTTTCAATATTTCTAAAGGCATCAACCTCGGATATTTTTTTCTTTTTTGAAAGATTTTTCTTTTTAGTTTGTTTTTTCTTCATTAATGGAAATCATCCTCTGATTCCAATTTTTTTAATTAGATCTTGATAGTTTTGGGGATTTTTACCTTTTATGTATGATAGTAATCTTTTTCTTTTTCCTATCATTTTTAATAGGCCTTGTCTTGATGCATAATCGTGAATATTTCCTTGTAAGTGGTCACTTAATTTTGAAATTCTTTCTGAAAGCATAGCAACTTGTACCTCAACAGATCCTGTATCTGTTGCATGTACTTGATGCGATTCAATTAGTTTTTGTTTTTCCGCTGTATCTAGAGTCATGAAATTTATCTACCTTTAGACATATTACTACGTTACTGGACTAA
Source organism: Prochlorococcus sp. AG-686-P16 (assembly GCA_003208695.1). GTDB lineage: Bacteria > Cyanobacteriota > Cyanobacteriia > PCC-6307 > Cyanobiaceae > Prochlorococcus_A. The sequence continues at coordinate 784 of QCVY01000071.1, forward strand.
ATTACTACTATTTATGGTCTAAATAATTCATGGCTTCTTTTAATAAATTTTCAAAAGAAATAGACTTTTTTTCTGAAGAAGAATTTTTAATATTATTAATAAGTTTTGGAAATAAGTTTTTAATTTCTTTCTTAGGATAGTTTAAAGATTGAAGTGTTAAATCAATATCCTTAAAAATTGAATCTAAGTCTTTATTTTCTTCAAGGAAGTTATTTCTATTTAAATTCTCTTTTTCAATTTGTTTTGTAATTACCTTACTTTTTAGTTCAAGGATTATTCGTTCAGTCATTTTTTGCCCAATACCTTGAACAGTACTAATCGATTTTTTGTCATTATTAGAAATTGCATTAATTAATTGATTTAAGGAAAATTTATTTAATAAAGACATCCCGATTTGGGAGCCTATACCTTTAATATTTAAAATTTGAATAAAGAAATCTCTTTGGTCCTTGGTTTTAAAACCAAAGAGCATATCAGAATCTTCTTTTTTTATGTGTTTTAACCAGAGTATTATTTCTTTTTTAGTAATTTTATTTATATCCAATATGACTGATTCCAGGGTCTGAATTTCATAACCAAGCCCCTGACAGTTTACTAAAATGTAAAATTTATTATTAGCTTGCCATGAACTTACTAATTCTCCCTTTATCCAACTAATCAATTAACCACCATCAACCTGACATCCAATAAGAGCACCTGCTGTGCCTCCTGCTGGAACAGCCCAAAATCTATCTTTGCCTCTAGATGAAGAAAGAGCTATTCCAGCTCCAAGGAGTCCGCCTATTACTGACCCCTCACTACAATTGTTATCATCAACATTTTTAGCACTTTCTCCACTGCAAGGTATCTCTACATCTTCAACCCAACTCTTAACATAACCTGGAGATGATTCTGTACCTGGTATGTATTCTTCATAATATTGCTTCCTTGAACATGTTACTGCTTTGGGAGTTGAGGCGTTAACTTGAAGAAATGGATAGAGACTGAAAAATGCTAATAAGAAAAATTTCATTACAAACATACTTTTTTATTATTTTAAATCTTTTTTAGTTTTTTGCTAGTAGAAATAATAGTTCCTAACAAAACAAGTACTGCGCCAACAATAAAGTTAATATTTATTAATTCATTGAAGAATAAAATTCCCCATAAAGAGCCAAAAAGTACTTGTAAATAATTTATCCTAGCCGCTTCTGAGGTTGGTAATTTCTTTAATCCAATTGTTAAAAATGTTTGTCCAGCTTGGGTAAAAATCCCTATACCGATTATCCAAATTAAATCATTAATATTTGGTGTTACCCAATTGAAAAATACAATTGGTGATAACGTTATTACGGATATTAAAGGAAAGTATTTAATTATTATGAAAATATCTTCTGTAGATGATAGTTTTTTAACAGTTATGTACGCTAGGGCTGTTGATATAGCACCAAGAAATGCTATTAATACAGTAAATTTATCTAGCTCAATGTTTAAACTCGATAATTGATAGGGATTTAAGATTATTAATATTCCTAACCATCCTGTAATAGATGCAATAATCAAATTTTTAGTAATCTTTTCATTTATTAGAACTCCTGCAAAAATAGATATAAATATAGGGTATGTATATTGAATAACAGTAGAAATATTTAAAGGCATATTTTTAATAGCATAAAATATACAAACCAAAGCTATCGTCCCTAAAATGCCCCTTAAAATTAGTAATGGTTTGTTCTTTCCCCAGGGATTTAAATTTTTTTTATTTATTATAAGAGAAGTAATTAACAAGCTTAATAATGATCTAAAAAATACTAATTCATATATAGGTATTCTATTATCGATTTTTTTTACGCAAACAGTCATAAGGCTGAAGAAAAACGATGCCAATATTAAATTTACTTTTTTAAATGAATTATTCTTTTGATTAAAAAATTCTATAAGCATTACTAAAAATATTTTTATTGTGAAATTAAGTAGATTCTTTTAAAAATTTGACCTATAACAAAATGATTATTAGGAATTCTTTTTAGAAAAATAAATAAATGGGACCTTCTATACATCCAAGAACTATTCAGGAGGTTAAAGATAAAGCAGATATTGTAGATGTTATTTCTGAACATATCGTACTAAAGAAAAAGGGAAAAGAATTTGTTGGTATATGCCCTTTTCATGATGATAGTAAGCCATCTATGACAGTTTCTCCTGCAAAACAATTTTATTATTGTTTCTCTTGTGGAGCTGGCGGTAACTCTATTAAATTTTTGATGGAGTTTACGCGAAATAACTTTACAGATGTTGTTCTTTCACTT
>QCVY01000072.1 GCA_003208695.1 Prochlorococcus sp. AG-686-P16
ATAACACAGGGAGAGTCTAAGAAATCATTTCTCTTATTCTTAGGGATATTATTACCTTTCTTAATAGGTGGGATTTATTATTTTAAAAATCTATGAAAAAAACATTTTTTCATAATTGATTTTTTTTGGAAATATATTCTTGAGAACTAATAATATCCTGCATTAGTCCTTGGGAAGATGAGTTAAATCCGTTTTTCTCAAGAAAATTTTCAACTTCCTTAAATTTTCTTGAGAATTTTTTTGTATATAGGGTTGTCATTAAATAATCTTCTTGTTCCGTGGAGGAATTCATTTAATTTAATTTTGATTATTACCTTAGATTTTGCTAAATATTTCATAAATAATGAAGTCGTAACCATTACAAAAATATGATTACTAGTAATAAATACTTAATTTGTGAAAATTAATTTTTTATTTTTTGTCGGCAGATATTATTATGAGAGATTTATTTTTATACTAAAGAGTGCTTATTGTCACTAGTTCCATTAAATCTCTAGATTTTAAATAGTTTTGAAATACATCTGAATAAAAGGCTCTTTTTGCAGCTATCTTAGATTCAAATTCAATTACCATTCCTAGTTGGCCCCCATCCCACTTGTGTGAGTTGGAATCTTGGGTAATATCTTTTTTTACTACAACCCCACCTACAGATCTTATCCATGGCAAGACTGTCCTTATATATTCGAGAAACAACTCAGCATTTGGTATGGATATTTTCTTAAGCCAGTAACTCTTTGTCATGGAATCAAAACATTTTTAGTAGAATATAGCACATCAACGTAAGTATTTTTGCTCAGGTTTTTTTGTAAATCTTTTTAAATGAATTTAGAACAACAATTATTGGACTTACTCCTTTCAAGTCCTAAAACAAAAAAGATTAAAAATATGGCTGAAGAACTAGAAAAGGAATCAAAATATACTCTCAACATGGATATTGAGAAGTTAAAAGGAGTATGGGAGCTTAGATGGAGCAGTTCAAAAGCTCCATTTCTAAATTACTCTCCTCTAGTTGATAATCTTCAAATTCTTGATCCGTTAAATCTAAATGGTTTGAATTTACTCAAGCCCAGAGGGATAAATTCAATTATTGGAACAGGAATAGTAGCAAAATTGAGTTCTTTAGATGAAAAGAAAATTGGGGTTAGTTTTACTCATGCTGGAATAATTGGACCTTACATTGGAATAAGGAAAATAAACGCTTTAACTAAGATTACAAAAGAACAAAAAGGATGGTTAGAAATTACTTTTTTAAGCAAAAATCTTAGAATTTGTAGGGGTGATAAAGGAACTTTATTTATTCTCAGAAGAATTAAAGACAATATCTTATTTGAAAGATTTCAAGAATTTATTAAGTCTCTCTAAATTATTTTTATCTTTTAATCCAAATATATTTTAAAAAAAAGAATATTGGCACATATTTAAAGGTCTCTTTGGGTATTTCATATGACAAAAATTTTAATAATTCCTTTATCCAATAACCTAGGTCAAGTCCAAATAGATATCTTTCCAAAACGAACCAAAACTCTTTATGAAAAATTGTTCTTAAATTAAGGTATATATATTCCCAGTGGAATGTATTCCAATATTTTTGTAAATAAGAAGAGATTATTAGCCATAATGATATGAATAAAAAACTTTTTATAAATTTATAGATCTTTTTCATTATTTTTATCTAAAACAGAATAGATTTTTTTTTATTAAAAATTCTTCAATTTAATATAATTAATAAACTTTTGTATTTCCATAAAATATGATCAAAAAAAAATAATGAGATGATTTTAGTGGAAAATAATTATTTGTCTTTTTTAGAAATATTTTGTGCCTTTATATTTTTATTTCTTAAATTAAATCCTAAAAATAAAAAAGTTAGATAAATTACAATACTACCAAGTAGTATTGTTAATATTTTTGAAATGTCCATAAGGATTTTAATATAGCTTATGAATATAAATTAAAACATTAGTTTATAAATATTAAATATTATTCCGCGATAATTAGTAGTAATTTATTAGGCTAAATTAAATATTTAAGATATATGCCAATAGTTTTCGCTTGGAGCCTTTGCCTATCCGTTGTAGTTGTATTACTATCGACAATTCCTTTAACTCTAGGAAGGATCGTAGCTGGTTATTCTGTGAAGAATATGTCTGCACCAAGAGCATTATTTGACGAATTACCAGACTTTGGTAAAAGAGCAGTTTGGTGTCATCAGAATTGCTGGGAAAGCATTTCTATCCATGCTCCAGCTTGCATACTTTGTTTAATTACTTTACCTGATTCAAATCTCTCATTAATAGCTGCTTGGATGCACCCTCTCTTACGTTTCTTGTATATTGGCGCTTATGTTTTAAACATTCCTATTGCTAGAGGTTTAATATGGGCTTCTGGAATTTTTACGACACTTGTTCTATATAAGGAAGGGATATCCCAGCTTATGTAATTTAATTAAATTAGTAGATTTTCTAAATCTTTTAATTCAAAATCATTTATTAGTTTGACTTTATTAGCTCTAGCTAGTTTTTGTGCAGATTTAGTAAAACCAGATTTTGATACTAATACCGCATGCGTGCCTTTCCAATATAATTTACCAGCAGAAATTTCTTGAACAGCATTGTTGCCTACTGCATTTTTATGGTTTTTACATTGAATACAAATCCTTAAATTATCGATGGAGGCAATCAAATCCACTCCTTGGTCTCCGGTAATAGGTGTTTCTTTCACTTTCCACCCATTTTTTTTTAAAATTTCCATACAATGATTTTCAAATATGATTCCTTTTTTATAGTTTTGATTATTATTCTTCGATGTATTATTTTCTATTAAATTTAAACAAGTTTTTTCTATCTGACTTGCTATAAAAATAAACCAGTCTTCTTTCTCCAAAATTCTACTAGCACCAATTATTTCATCATTAATAATTGGATTAATCTCGCGATAAGATTGCCATTTCTCAAAAAAAAAGTCTTGACCTGAAAATTCTTTTAAAATCACTTTTTCCCAAAAATAAGGAATACC
>QCVY01000073.1 GCA_003208695.1 Prochlorococcus sp. AG-686-P16
AGAAGCTATCTCATCCTGATTCTCTACAATAAGTCCAATGGTTTCACCTACTGGAGCAGTGCTACCAGCTGGCATAAGAACTGCCGCAAGATATCCATCTTGAAAAGATTCAACATCCATATCAGCTTTATCTGATTCAACAACTAAAACAGATTCTCCTCTTTCAACTTTATCTCCAGGATTCTTTAACCATTCAACAATTTTGCCTTCAGTCATAGTAGAACTTAGAGCTGGCATAAATATTTCGTGAGACATCAGATAGATTTTTAAAGATTTACTAGCTTTAAGAACTTACAAAACTCTTAAAGATTGATATGTTTATATTTTACAAAAAAATAGCCCCAAAGAAACTATGGTTTACATTCAAAAAGGAATTTAAACCTTTTAATTTATTCGTTATTATTGATCGATTGAATTATCCCATCTTTAACTGTTATTGAAACTTGCATCTTCTTAATAAGATTATCTCCAACGGAAACATCACAAAAGCTATCAACTTGTCCTTGATCAACAATTTCATCCATTTTTAAATCACGAACTTGGCTTTGTTGTTGCAATAGGTTTCTTTTTTGCTCTTCTAGTTCGTTCCTTTTTGCACCAACTTGTTGCTGAACTTGGCCAACTTGCTCTTGAACTCGAGGATCTAATGGATTTACTGACTGGGATCTTATATTACTAACTATTTGTTGACCTTCTTGTTCAAGTTGTGATAGCTGTTGATCAACGGCAGAAATCGCATTACTTAACTCTTTCTCAGCGTCTTCTTTCCAAGTAGGGGTAACAATAGCTTTTATTGCTATTGAACGTTTGATGGATATTGAGTTTTTTGTTTCCATAAAAAATTAAATCACCCTTTCAATATAGAGATCTCAAAAAGAATTTTCTTTTTTTAATTTATTTTTTATACATTTCTTCTATATTTGATGAATACAAATCAACTATTTCTCTTCTTTTCTGCTTAAGAGTTTGAGTTAATAAACCATTTTCTAAAGTGAAATTATCAACAAAATAGCAATCTAATACCTGCTCCTCAAATCTTGCTCCTAATCTGTTTTTTAACAAATTGTTTATCTGGGATTTAAAAAATAAACTTATATTTTTATTCGAATTTAGTTTTGAAAGATCATTTTCAAGGAATTTTCTTTCTACTAATTCTATATTTGGAGCTACAAGCGCTGTTAAACATTTTTTATCTTGACCAACTAATTGAACTTGATTAATAAATTCAGAACTAAGGATTTCAGTTTCTAGAGGGTTTGGCTCTATATTCTCTCCACTAGAGAGAACAATCGTATCCTTAGCTCTCCCTGTTATAACCAAAGATCCATTTGGAATAAGAAAACCTAAATCTCCAGTATCAAACCAACCATCTTTTGATAAAACATCTTTAGTAGCTGAAATATTATTCAAATAACCTTTCATAACTTGAGGTCCTTTAACTAGAATCTTGCCTATCTCTCTAAATTTCAAAATCTTATCTTTTTCTTCATTCATTATTTTAATTTCAGTAAATGCCAATGGCTGTCCAGAAGATCCTCTTACATTAAGTTCTCTTCTTCTACAAGTTAATACTGGGCTTGTTTCTGTTAATCCATAACCAACGAGAACATCTATACCTAAAGATTCAAAAAACAAATCTACGTGCTCAGGTAAAGCACCTCCACCATTGATTGGGAATTTAAGTTTTTCTCCACATAATTGTTTCAAAATACTTGGCCATAAAAAAGTAGAAGATAGCTTATGTATAAAAAATCTTCCTATTACAGATATTGTCAAAGATATTTTTTCTAAGGAACTCACTTGATTAATTTCTAAATTTCTGATCTTCCTAAAATTTCTTTTAAAAATAGAACTATTTTTTATCAAAATCTTTATGATTTTCTGTTTTTTAGAAGGCATTTTTTTTAAAGCCAAGAAAAAGCCGTCATGAATGGCTTCCCATAGCCTAGGAACAGTAGCCATAACAACTGGCTTAACTTGTTTAATATCATCTTTCAGAAATTTTGGATTTGTATAAAATTGAGTGCACCCGCATGAAAAAAAGAAATATTCTGCACTTCTTTCATACGAATGCCAGATAGGTAATACACTCAAAACAGAAGTTCCAGGTTCTGGATCAGCGATATAGGCCAGATTTATGATTTGATGTAAAAAGTTTGCATGTGTCAGAGGAACACCTTTTGGTTTTCCTGTTGTCCCTGATGTATAGAGAATGCTTGCAATATCATTAATCTGATGATTATCTTTTTCAAAACTATTATCATTTAAAAGATTTTTTTCTCCTAATTTAATAAATTCAGGCCAACTTATTAAATCTTCAAATTGTTCATCTTCCAAATTAATTATAAATTTGAATCTTTTTTTTAATTCATTTTTTTTATTTAACTTTAACCAAACTTCCTTAGATTGAACAATTAGACCAACAGAATTAGAGTGTTCTATTATGTACTCTAATTCTACTGAAGGTGAATTAATTCCTCTTACAGCATTAATAGCTCCTAATCGCATCAATCCTTGATCAGCTATTAACCATCTTGGGGAGTTTTCAGAGATTAATGTGACAACATCACCCTTAACTAATCCATAATTTTTAAAAGATTTAGAGACTTTAGTGATTAAATTAGCTAACTCAGAATAGGAAAATTTTTCTTTATTTTTTCCTCTCAAGTCATTTATAGCTATAGTATCTCCACATTTAAACTTCAAGTATTCCCAAATTTGATCAACATGATCAAGATTGTTTATATCTTTTCTTTTACTGGTAAATTTTTCATTTTTTGTAAGAGATTTTACTGCGGGCCAATATGCTAACTCTTTCATATTGATGAACTTTCCAAATCTTTTTAGTTTCTATTCTTATACAAAATTAAACTTAAACTCTTCATGAATGATGTTTTTAACAATTTTCTTAACTTCTTTTATATCTATATTTTTACTGTAATCAGACATATTTACCATTTGGCAACCCTCAATACCGCAAGGAACAAT
>QCVY01000074.1 GCA_003208695.1 Prochlorococcus sp. AG-686-P16
AAAAATTTGTTTTATTTAAGATTTCGCAATAAGTCTATTTGGGAAATAAATTATTTTTGTTTCTCTTTTAATTGCTTTTGTTTTGCTTTTAATTGAAGTATTCTTTTGGTTAATTTCAACTATTTCTTCAGAAACATTTTTACCTGTTTCAAAATAATTTTTTACTCTTTCTAATTCTTCTTCATTTAGTCGTTTTGTTGCTCCTTTCGCATTAATACCTATTGATTTACAAGCTAATATAATTCTATTACTATCAATATTAAGTTCCTTTGCAATACTATAAATAGGAGTATTTGAAGACATTATTTTCGTATATCGATATTTATATTATATCTTGATTAATTCAAAAATTATTAAATATGAAATTTTTATAAACTTTCTGTAGTTGAATTTAATTTATATTTAGTCTTCTTTAATTCTTAAATCATTAAATTTCTTTTTCATTGTTGGATTATTTTTAGTTAACTTTTTAACCGTTAAATCTTGTGATTTACTATCAGCAGATAAAAGATGTTTTTTAGATACGAGTAATGCTTCTTTGGTTTTTTGTAAATGACTTATTGATTTATCTATTTCAGAAATTGCATCATTAAATCTATCCTGTGCTAACGAAACGTTTTTCCCTACAGCATCTTTGAATTGATCAAGAGTGCTTTCAAAATTTGTTATGTCATAATTCTCTTTTTTCATTAAATCTATTTGAGTTTTATACTTTAAAGTTTCTAAAGAAGCATTTCTTAGAAGAGAAATAATCGGAAGAAAGAATTGTGGCCTTATTACAAACATTTTTGGATATTTATAAGAGACATCTACTATCCCGGAATTATATAGCTCACTTTCTGGTTCCAATAAAGAAACCAATACTGCATATTCGCATGATTTCTGAGTTCTATCTTTATCTAATTCTTTAAAGAAGTCTTCATTTTTGCGTTTATTAAAACCATCAGCACTTTGGTTTTTCATCTCAAACATAATAGAGACGATTTCAATTTTATTATCATCAAATTCTCTGAAAATATAGTCCCCTTTGCTTCCTGAACTTGCATCATTATCTTTTTCAAAATATGAATTTTTAAAAGCAGTAGCTCTATTTAGATTGAACTGAGTCTCACAATGTATTTCTAAGGTTTCCCCAACCATCTTTGTAGAAAGTTTAGATTTCATATCTCTTAGTTCTTGAATCGTTAAATCACGTTCTGTAATTTTGTTCTTAAATTTTGCTTCAATTTCTCTCTCGTTAATAGATTGTTCTAATTTCATTTTTTCAATAGAGTTTAATAATGAAGTTTTTTCTTTTTCTAAACTATTTACAGCTTCAATTACTCTATTTTTTGTTGATAAATCACTAATTACTGATTGCCTTTCAATATCCTCCTTTAATTTGATTACTTCATTATTGAGTAAATTGATTTTGGTCGTTGCTTTAATTTTTAGTTCATTTAATGCATTTAATTTCTTTTCTTCAGAGATATTTAACTTAGATTCAAGATCTTGAATTTTTGTATCTTTTTTTTGCCTGTCTTCCATTAATTTTATTTTTAATTCTTGTTTGGCAATTTCTATACCTTTATTCTTATCTTCTTCAGCGAGTTTAAGTCTTTCCTCAATTTGCTTGTTGAATTCCTCGTCTTTAATTTGAAGAAGTATTTCTTCAAAGCTGCTTGGATCTATTCTGAATGTTTTTCCACATGATGGACATTTTATTTCTTTCATTTTTACTAATAAAGATTTTTTATTTTAGAGATTGACATAATTCTCTTATTATTTACAAATAAATTAATTATGGTTATAGATTAATCATTGATTGAATATTATTCATCAAAAAATTATAAGAAATAAAAATAATTGATCTCTTTTTAAATCAAACCTGATTCTTTTAAGATATTAATCTTATTCGCTAGTTCAATATCTGCTGTTGATATAGATCTATCTGAAGTTTTGTTTGAGGAGATTGTATATCCACTATCATCCACAAACTCATCCTCTGGATCGGATATATTTTTAATTGGTTGATTCTCAGTATAAATTTCAGAATTAAATGATTTCTTTTTATTCAAATTGCTATATCCAAAATTTGCGATACCTCTAGCATCCAATGCTTCTTCTACTAGTGTGCCAACAACTTTTGACCTACTTATAGATTCACTTTTAGATATTTGATCTATAATTTCTAGAACTCTTTTCCTGGGTAAATACCCTATCCTCTTAACTGGATTTTCCATTCTCGTGTATCGTTTGTCATAATTGTAACACTTATGTCAAGTATTTCAAAGTTGCAAAGCATTTAAATATTTATAAATTAGAAATGTTTATATGGTATTAAAATATTATTGTCCTAAATTATCATAAAATAATATATTGGTTCCTTATGTTCTGCCAATTTATTATTATTATTTTAAGCAATTTACTTATAAGTAATTATTCCAAGTACTTTGAATATTTAAAAAACTTTTTATGAAAGATAAAACCTATAATAACGCAGACAGTTTTGCTATATCTTTTGATGAGGAATGGCAAAAAGTTAATTGTAACGATATTGCCCTAAAAATAGATAAAGTTATTGAGATTTTATCTGATCATCCATTTGTAATTTCGAATCTTGATAATGCAAGAAAAATAGCAAATTTTAGAATTTATTCACTTAAAAAATTTCAATAATTATAAATATTTCCTAATATTTTCTAATTTAAAATTGTAAATAATTTCTTCTTGTATTGTTAATTGGGTTTAAATTAGATGTTTGGAGAATTAAAAAAGCCTTTACTAAACAAAAATATTATAATTCCAATTATTGGACCAATTCCAAATATAAATAAAATTAATTTGGCTGAATTTTTTGTCTGTCCTAATTCATTGTTATCTTTTTTTATTAATTTTTTTAGATTCTTTTTTGA
>QCVY01000075.1 GCA_003208695.1 Prochlorococcus sp. AG-686-P16
TTAATATTAAATTCCCTGTAAATTTTGGGCCAAAATTTTAGCGATTTCAATCCCTCAAGTCCTCCTTGACTTAATCTAAATTTTTCACACCAATTAATAAACTCACTCACATCCTTAGGACATCTCCTAAGTTTCAAAAGCATATCTGATAAAACTTGTCCTGCCTGAAAATTCCTTGTTGGCTTACCTTCTATTGGCAACGTCATGCTTCCCAAAACATCAGCTTTAACAGCATTTAGTTGAGAAAAAGTATAATCAGCGGATTCAAAAGATTTGTTCCCAAGATTTTCTTTGGCGATAATAATATCTTCACCATATCCAAGCTCTTTTAATGAAAAATGTAAGTTTTGAAATTTATTTTCTTTTCTAACTTTTTGAGAAACAGTAGCTGCTTGATCCAAGCACTGAGTTAATAAAACAGTATTGATTGTGGGCAACATTCCAGGCTTATCTGAATGAAAGTCATTTACAAACCCTGCGAATATTGAAGAAATATTTTTTATGGACTTAATGTACTGGCATTCAATATTATGAACTCCAGATGATACCTGAATATTTGGTGATAATTGATTTAAAATTCTCGCGCCAATTAGAGCTGTCAATGAGTCAGGATGACAAAAGTTAGCGGTAAAACTATCTTTAGGGTTTCGTAATGCCCCATGACGATGAAATCCTGTAAAGAAAGCTAAATCAGGGTATTGATCACATAAAATATAGGGTTTATCATCTTCTTCATCAAAACAAAAAGAACCCACAAGACACGCAAGGACTACATTTTCGCGATTTAACGATTTTCTTAATTTTACGGCATCACGAATATCGTTTTGTATGTGATTACTATTTGAAGCGAGAATAACGATCTTACACTTTAGGAGAAGATCTTCGAGAGTATTAGTTTTGCTTTTACCATCAAAAAAGTATTTTCCCATACCTTCAATTTTTTCTATTATTTTGTGTTCCATATTGGATAGAACGTCTTTAGAAAAAGCACCTAATAAATCTCTTCCAGGTCTTGGAGCTAAAAGAATATTATTTGACTCAGAATGCATTGCGCAGTTATATGCTAAAGATGCCGGATATAATCCAACACTATAGAATCCCACTTTGCAGCTTTCAATTTCGTCTAAAAAAGAATAAAACGATTCTTCGTTATTTAACTGTCTAAAAAAACTATTATTCATTTTGTTCTTTTTACTCATAAAAATATCTTAGGATTTCCCATAACTAACATTTTCATACATTAAACCAATTTATTGCCATCGCAAATCGTTTTAATATAAATATTGAATTTTATATTTCCAAGTTCAAGCTTTATTATGGATTCAAAAGAGAGCAAATCTGCATAATAGAAAATGAAAAACATTAACTTAGATTTTGAAAAAAAAATAATTAACTCTAAAAATATCTTATTTATTCAAGATATAGATGGAGTATGTATCCCATTGGTAAAAGACCCAATGACTAGAAAACTGGAATCAAAATTCATATTTGCGGTAAAAAATTTAGAAAAAGAATTTTTTGTTTTAACTTGCGGAGAACATGAAGGTCCAAGAGGGGTTAACAGAATAATTGAAAGAAGCCTAAAAAGTATTGATCAGCCAAAAGAAAAAGGTCTTTATTTAAGAGGTCTAGCTGCCTGCGGGGTCGAATATCAAGATAATAATGGGAAAATAAGTTTTGAGGGTGTATCAAAAGAAGAGGTGGATTTCTTAGCAAAAGTTCCTGACTTAATGAGGCCAAGTTTTGAACAAATAGTTAAGAAAATTTTTCCTAATATCGATCAAGAAGAAATAAATTCTCATGCTTCAAAATCTATATGTAAAACAAGGTTCTCTCCAACAATAAATTTCAATAGCCTATTTGATTTAGTAAGAGATGATTCTGAAAAAAGAACAATTATTCAACAAAGCTTTGAAGATATGATGAATGAAATTATTAATAAAGCAAAAGCTCAAGGACTTAAAAACTCGTTTTTTCTACACATATCGCCAAATCTAGGTAGTAAAGATGGTAATGAAATAATAAAACTTTCTAGTAAAAATGATATTGGATCAACAGATATACAGTTACTTATTAAAGGAGCAGTAAAAGACTCCGGAGTACTCTTTTTATTAAATAAATTTATTTATGATATAACTGGTAAAGCTCCATTTGGTAGAAACTTTAATTTTAGAGACTCTCCTAAATCGATAAAAGACAAAGTAAATTTCTGCAAAAAACATATCAAATCAGAAGATATGCCAACGATTATTGGGATTGGTGACACAGTTACATCACAAAAAAATACAAATAATGGTTACTCAAGAGGAGGTAGTGATCGATCTTTCTTAGAATTTATACAATTACTAGGAAAAGAGTTTGATAGTAATAATAAAATAATTTTCGTTGACAGTAGTTCAGGAGAAGTTTATAGACCTTCTACAAAAGTATCTGGTTTAAAAGGGATAAGTGATGATGATGACAATTTAAAGTTTGATATGATTTTTCAAAATGGTCCCAAAGAATATTTAAATTGGTTTATTGCATTTGCAAAAAATAGATCAAAATTAAAAAATCTAACCCTTAATTAATTTTATCTACACTGAAATTAAAAAAATCAAAAAATATGATAGATAGTTTTCCTTTAATAAAGAAAGAATATATTGAAACACTTCAGATAAATATTGGTTATAAATGCAATCAGGCTTGTAAACATTGCCATGTGAATTCAAGCCCATTACGTACCGAAAAGATGTCTAAGGAAATAATTTCACTCATTCCAAAAGTAATAGAAAAGTATAAAATTAAAACTTTAGATATTACAGGTGGAGCACCAGAAATGCATCCTGAATTTAGGAATTTAATTACTATTTTAAGTGATAAAAATATTAATATTATTGA
>QCVY01000076.1 GCA_003208695.1 Prochlorococcus sp. AG-686-P16
ACAAATGTTAAAAAGTGGATTAAAGAATCTAAAAAGTTATTTTCATTGTACTTAATAAGCAATAATCCTTCTAAGGAACGCATTAGAAGGATAGCTATGGAATTAGATATCAGATATAAATCAAACTCACAAAAACCAAGAAAAAAAATTACTTTAGACGTAATTGCAGAAATGAATGAGGATTCAAAAAATATTGCTATTATTGGAGATAGGATTTTTACGGATGTTATGGTCGGAAATAGATGTAATATTCAAACAATATTAGTAAAACGTTTAAACAGAAAGGGTTTACCGATAAAAATGAATTTAACATTAATCCTAGAAAAATTGATTTCTATTTTCTTAAAATGAAAACATGGGTCGTAAAAATTGGTACTAGTATTCTCAGAGGAACTAATGAGAAATCTACAGAACAAGTAATAGAAAGTTTATGTAAATCTTTAACAAATTTCACTTTAAAAGGTAATAAAGTCATTCTCGTAACTAGCGGTGCGGTGGGATTAGGATGTAAAAAATTAAATTTGTATAAAAGGCCAAAAGAACTTAGTACTCTTCAAGCTGTTGCAGCAGTAGGGCAAGTAAATCTTATGACTTTGTATGACAAAACAATGGCGATGCTAGGTCATAATATAGCTCAAATACTCATAACTAAAACTGATTTTAATTCCCGTGAATCCTTCAAAAACGCCTCCAAAACATTTAGAAAATTAATTGATTTAAATGTCATCCCGATAGTCAATGAGAATGATTCTATTGCTAATGAAGAGCTTAAATATGGAGATAATGATACTCTTTCTGCGTTGGTTGCCTTAGCAATAAATGCTAATAAGCTTATATTATTAACTGATATAGAGAATTTATATTCTAAAGACCCTAGAAATAATAAGGATGCTCATCCAATAAAAGAGATTAACATTAATGAATTAAAGATTATGAAAGATGAAAATAGTAAAAATTACAATAACGAATGGGGGACTGGTGGCATTGCAACAAAATTAATAGCTGCTGAAATCGCAACAAAAGGTGGCGTAGAAGTTCAATTAGCCGATGGCAGAAATGAAAATAATTTAATAGATATATTTAATGATAAAAAAATAGGAACAATTTTTCATCCTGTAGATAAACCAGTAGGTAATAAAAAAAGTTGGTTATCTCATGCTATTAAAACTGTTGGTGAAATAATCTTAGACGAAGGTGCTTGTCTAGCTATTGAGCAAAAAGGTGCCTCTCTGTTAGTAGTGGGAGTGAAAGGAGTAGAGGGAAACTTTACTGTTAATCAGGCTGTTAGAATTGTAAATAAAAATAAGAAGGAAGTTGCAAAAGGTATAACATCAATGAGTAGTGATTCTTTAAAAAGAATTTTAAACAAAAAAGAAACTATAAATTCATCAATGATTGTTGTACATAGGGATGTTCTTGCCCTTACCTAAAATAAATAAAAATTGAAAAAATGTTATTAAATAATTTAGTTGATCTTATAAAGAGTGGAGATTCAAAATTCATTAAAGCAAATATATTCGAAAATATAGATATAGAAAATGCTGCTTCTTTAGATATTGCCTCAAAAAATCAGATATCCTTTCTAGAAGAAAACAATATCTTGAAAGAGAATTTAGGAAAAACTTCTGCTTCAGCAATCATAATATTCAACAATAATGAAATATTAGGTTTACTAGACTCATTAAAGATTTCCAACATAGTTGTAGAAAATCCTAGAATTGCATTTGCAGAAGTATTAAATTCTCTTTCTAAACAAATTAACTTTAGTCCAGGAATAGATGATTCAGCTGTTATAAATAAATCTGCAAAAGTAGGAGAAAATTGTTATTTGGGAGCTAATGTTTATATTGGCGAAAATACGATAATTGGTGAAAATAACAAAATTTTCCCTGGTTCAACAATTTTAGGAAATGTTCGATTAGGAAATAACAATGTAATTCATCCAAATTGTGTGATTTATGAAAATACAAGCATCGAAAATAATTGCGTAATAAATTCGAATACCGTTATTGGTTCTGAAGGATTTGGTTTTGTTCCCCAAAATGGCAAGTGGATTAAAATGCCACAAACAGGTTCAGTAATAATAAAGAGCTTTGTAGAAATCGGTAACAACTGTTGTATTGATAGGCCATCAGTAGGGAATACGTTTATTGATGAGGGAACTAAAATGGATAACTTAGTTCAAATAGGTCATGGAGTTAAGGTAGGAAAAAATTGTGCATTTGCTGCTCAAGTTGGAATAGCAGGAGGAGCTGTTATTGGAGATGGAGTTATCCTCGCAGGACAAGTAGGGGTTAATAACAGGGTAAGAGTCGGTAACAATGTAATTGCAAGTTCAAAATGTGGGATCCATTGTGATATTGAAGATGGGGAAGTTGTTAGTGGTTTCCCAGCTATGAAAAATAAATCTTGGTTAAGGAGTTCAAGTGTTTTTAAAAAATTACCTGAATTGGCAAAAAAGCTTAGACAACTAGACAAGAAATAAATTATTCTTTTACTAAACTAAAACAAAATGAAGAGTTATAAAGTTGTTCTACTTTCTGGAGATGGTATAGGTCCAGAGATATCAGAAATTTCAATAAAAATCTTAAAAAAACTATCACAAAAATATGGTTTCAGAATTGAGATTATGGAAGAATATTTTGGTGGAATAGCTTATGAAAAGTGTAAAGACCCTGCCCCTAAAGAAACATTAGATCAGTGTAAATCTAGTGATGCAGTACTTTTAGCTTGTGTCGGTGATGTAAAATACGATACTTTACCAAGAGAATTACGTCCCGAAAGTGGCTTACTTAAATTAAGATCTGCATTGAATTTATTTGC
>QCVY01000077.1 GCA_003208695.1 Prochlorococcus sp. AG-686-P16
TATTCCACTTTCTTTTTACGTAATTCTTAGTTACAAATTTATTAGGTCTACCACAGTGCAAGCAAGTTGGAGCTGTTATTGAGATTAAATTTTTACATTGTGGACATTTTTTTTCTTTCATAATAATTTTATATTAGCAAAAATTGTTAAAAACTTTTTATTAGAAATTAGAGATAAAGACGACTCTTTAGTAGAAAATATTAAAGATTATTTATACGAAATAATTTTCGAATAATTAAATTAAGTTTCAAAATCTTACTCAATTAAAACTTACTAATAATGTGGAATATAATAGATTATCATTTTAATATTTATATGTTTGCAATTGCTTTAGGTTTGGGTCCTTTAGAGACAATTACAATAGCGATATCAGTTACAGTTTTTATTGGTGCTTTTACATGGGTATCGGTAAAAGGTGATTTAAGAGAGCTTGCAAATGAACTTATTGATAATAGTAATAATAAAGAAGAAAATTAATTTATTCTCTAAATAATTAATTATGTAGCCTTGGATAATCAATAATATGTCTTATTTCCTTAAGAGATGCTCCATAAATACTATTACCATTTAAATTAACTCCTTTCCACTTTTCTTTTTGGTTAAAAGTATCGCTTATACGAGTGTTTTTCATAAAAGAATGCCTATCATCCCACGTTAAAGTTATATCCCAACCTTTATAGTTTTCTATCATAGAAAAATAATAATATACTTAAATATTACATACAAAGGCTGAGAACAAAAACAAAGGAAATAAGTAGTTTTTTTATAATATTTATTTAATATTCTATAAATTAAGAAGTTATTTTAATTTTAAGTGCTGATTTGTCCGCATTTTCTCGCGCAATATTTAGATCATCATCTGATGAAAGGACAATCCCCATTCTCCTTCCTTTCTTTGATGTTGGTTTCCCAAATATTAAAACTTTAGTATTTTCTAATTCTAAAGCTTCGTTTAATCCAATATATGAAGGATTATTAGATTCTTTATCTGAGATTATTACTCTAGTTGCTGATGGCTTTAATAGTGAAATCTTTGGTATGGGTAAATTTAAAAAGGCCCTTAAGTGCAATTCAAATTCATTTAAGTTTTGACTAACTAAGGTGACCATTCCCGTATCATGAGGTCTAGGGGATAATTCTGAAAATATAACCTCTTTGCCTCTAACAAAAAACTCAACCCCATATATACCCGAACCATTTAAATTATTTAATATTTTTGTTGTCATTTTTCTGGCTTCATTAATTAAGGATTGATTCATATCCAATGGTTGCCAGCTACATTGATAATCACCTTGGTATTGTTCATGACCTATTGGCTCACAAAATACATTCTCTCCACTATCTTTTCTAATTGTTAAGAGAGTAAATTCATAATCAAAATTTAAAAATTCCTCAAGTATTACACCCACGATTTTTCCTCTTGAATTTTTCAAGGCATCATTCCAAGCTAATAAAAGATCCTCTTTCCTGTTAACTAAACTTTGACCTTTACCTGATGAACTCATTAAAGGCTTTAGCAAAAGAGGAAAACCAATTTCAGATGATTTTATTGCTAGCTCTTTAACATTAAAAACATAACTAAATTTTGCAGTTTTTATCTTTAATTCTTTAGATGCAAGGTTTCTTATCTTATCCCTATTCATGGTTATTTCAACAGTTCTAGCATTTGGGACAATATTAATTCCTTCTTCTTCCAATTCCTTTAAAGCTTCAATCGAGAGTGCTTCAATTTCGGGGACAACAAAATCAGGTTTGATTTCATTAATCGTATTTTTTAAAATTTTCTTATCACTCATATCTATTACAAAAGAATCATCAGCTAATTGCATCGCAGGTGCATTTTCGTATTTATCAATAGCTATTACTTCTAAGCCTAATCGTTTAGCTGCAATCACTAACTCTTTTCCAAGTTCGCCACTGCCAAGTAATAATATTTTCTTGGGAATAGATTTAAAAATGCCCATCACTAACTAAATTTATGTTATTAATCGTCATCAGATAGTTTATCTTTTCTTTTATTAACTTTTAAACTAGACAAAAATGAATTTTTTACAAACCAATCATTTTGCTTCATTCCTCTTGTAATTGAAGTTGAAATAGCACCAAGAAAGAAAAAACCCATCATGACCCAAAGAATTCGTTCTAAAGCAATTGAAGGGGAGAAGCCCTGTCCTGATTTAATAATTTCAGAAAGAGGGTCTAGAGGATCCAAAATAATTTTAATTAACACTTACTTACAATATAAGCATAGAAAAAACTTTTTACTAAAAATTACAAATAAAAATAATAAGTAAATAAGAGCCTAAACAACACAAAAACTTTTTTTCAATGCTATGTTCAAAAAGATAAGTTATTAAAAACATGGTAGTAGAAGTCCAAAACACAACTGTTATATCAGCGAGTGGAGAAGCTAAAAGGCTTGGCGATTATTCAGAAAATGTAATTTTGATAGTAAACGTGGCAAGTTATTGCGGCAATACTGTTCAATATGAGGATCTTCAAAAGCTTCACAATAAATATTCAAAAAAAGGTTTAAGGATTCTTGCTTTCCCTTGTAATGATTTTGGAAATCAAGAGCCTGATTCTCTTACAGAGATAAAAAACTTTTGTTCTACAAAATACGGTGTTGAATTTGAAATCATGGAAAAAGTCCATGCGAAAGGCAATACTACTGAACCATATACAACCCTTAATAAAGTCGATCCAAAAGGCGATGTTGAATGGAATTTTGAAAAATTCTTAATTGGTAAAGATAGTA
>QCVY01000078.1 GCA_003208695.1 Prochlorococcus sp. AG-686-P16
ACACAGCCTTTGCTATTTCAGGAAATAAGGTCTCATCTTTGAAGAATTTTTCACCATTACCAAACACAACTAATAAAGTCTGTACTGAGTCGTTATTAACCCACCAAGCAGCATCATGTCTAGCTTGTGACATGAGACCTGCTTTACTCCAGAAATTATTATTCTCCGGTAATCCCTCTCCTAAAAAACCATCTACTTGATTAAGAGGATCATTAATAAGAACATTCTTATTTAAATTTCTTTTTAAAAAACTTCTTAAATTTAAATTATCTTTTTGATAATCAAGCTTTATCATTATCTCCTCCAAAATTCTCGCAGTAGCATCAGTTGTCATCATATTTCTATTGCTGTTTTCAGTTCCGTAAAATTCTTTTTCTCGACCATATGGTCCATCATCCCAAGTTTTTTGGCAGCAATTTATATCATTTAACTCATTCCAATTAAGCTCTTTTAACCAATCATTGATTATTGATCTTTGATATTTCCAATTCTCCCAAGGATCTCCTTCTATACATGGACCGCTTGTAGTCCCTGTAATAATATCGATTAAAAAGCTTGTTGCATCATTACTTGAGTAAAAAAGCATTTTATTGACTGCATCACTTATTTCTTGGGTTAATAATATTTTTTTTGTATCAATCCACGAGTATGCAGCAAGGGCATAAATTAGCTTTACGATGCTTGCAGGATAAATGAGTTTTCTATTATTGATTCCAAATCCAAAGCCTTTCTTTATATGATTGCTTTCACTTTTATAATTGATCCAAGTTATTGCGATATCTTTCCTTAAATTTTCTATATTGTTAGAGCAAACTCTCTCTAAAATATCATTTAAGGCTAAACCCATTTCTTCTTGTAAATAATAAAAAGACATTTTATGAAAGAACATATAAACCCTATCTCACTATTTAAGCAAACTAATTTTTCAAACACTATTTGGTGGAAAGTAAAAATTAATATTTCTGGATATCAAAATGAAACTGAAAATAATTTAGTGACGGAAATAGTCAAAAATAGAATTTTTAGACTTATTTATCCGAGTCTTTATCAGAGTAAAAAAAAATTATCGAGAATTTTAGTTCAATTTTATGAAGATGGTTATATATGCTGGATTGATTTAGATAAATTATTTATTGAGAGATTTGATATTAAAAACAGTTTTGTTGAATCTGATCAAATGTTAATACAAGCAAAAATTCCATTGATTCTTAATTGGATACAAGATCAATCTAAGGTGAAAAATATATATCTTTGGGGCGGTACTTTGGGTCCTAATTTTGACTGTTCTGGCTTAATTCAAACAGCTTTTTTAAATCATGAAATTTACATACCTAGAGATTCTTATCAAATTAAAAGTTTTTGTAGGCATATTTTCAATTTTAAAGAAAAAAATAAATCACTTAAAAAAGGAGATATTTTATTTTTTGGAAACAAAAACAAATGTGATCATGTTGGTATTTATAAAGGAGATGGATTTTATTACCATAGTTCGGGTAAAGATTACGGAAGAAATGGCATAGGAATAGACACTTTAAAAGAGACTAATGACAAAATCTCTCTACATTATCAATCAAAACTTATTTCAGCAGGAAGAATCACAAGATCATACAGATGGAATAAAGCTATTAGATAATTTTTTATAGAATTTTTATTTTTTATTTTTAATTTTTTTGGATGTGAAGTTAACCTGCAGTCCAAATATTTTTAATAATTGGCATTATTGTATCTAAATGAAGAGTACCCACAAGAAGCCATGCAAATACGGCTCCGCCGCAACCACCTAACCAAAATCCACTTGTAAAATCAGCCCAACCTGTTCTAGTAAATAAGTCTGCGGGAGGATTATATACGGTGGCATCTGGAGGCTGAACATTAGGTGCCTTTCCTGGTGCATTATAAAGAACTAAAAGTGCTGTCATTATGTGAACCGCTCCAATAGCTGCCAGAAGTCCTGCAGTTATTGCAAACTCAGAATTTCTTAGTGGACCTGTCATTGTAAATGGTCCATATAGCAGATAACCAAATGCTGCCCCTGTCTCTAAACCTCTAAAGTTTGGAGAAATCCCTTCCCTATAAAAAGGTAAGTTATTAATAAAAGCTTTTGTAAAATAACCGCTATTGACTGGCGTGGCTAAATTTCCAACACATGGATCAGAAACAGTTTTCACAGCCCATTGGTTTGCCACCCCAATGTCATCAGGCTGGACAGAGTTATCTATATATTTATCATCAAATTTAATAGAATTTGTTGATTCTGAGAATGATTTTTGAAAGTCGCTCATTTTTTTTTGATAGTTATTTTTGAGTTAATTTAATCAGTTGCAGTAATTAATCTTCCTATCAGTACGATAAAGACTGCAGGCATAGCTATCCCAATTAATGGAACAAAGATCGGAGGAAGGAGATTTGCTAAATCAGATGGCATAATTCTTTAAACTTCTTGAAACACTCTAATATTTATCGGAGAAATAGTGTTAATTTTATTACTGGATGATATAAAAATTATTAACTTTTTATATGCTGAATTTTCTCGCAATAGTTCTCATTATTTTAATACTATTTTTTATAGTAATTTTCAAGAGAAAA
>QCVY01000079.1 GCA_003208695.1 Prochlorococcus sp. AG-686-P16
ATCTAAAAAACACATTACTTTCTAATTTAAATAAATTATTTATAGCTATATGGACTACTACTCCTTGGACAATTCCTGGTAATGAAGCAGTAGCTATTAATCCTAGAATAGATTATGTTTTTGCCTCAGATCAAAACGGTAATATATATCTTTTTGCTAGAGATTTAATTACTGAAATTTGTGAAAAGCTAGATAGAGAATTTAATGTTTTATTAGATGTAAAAGGCTCATTGCTAGAGGGAATTGAATATCATCATCCTACAAAAAATAAGGTTTGCAATATTGTGATTGGAGGTGATTATGTAACCACTGAATCTGGGACAGGAATTGTACATACTGCCCCCGGTCATGGTATGGATGATTTTAATGTTGGGCAAAAATATCAATTACCTATAACTTGTATTGTCGATGAAAAAGGTGATTTAAATAATCATGCTGGAAAGTTTTGCGGATTAAATGTTTTAAAAGATGCTAATGATTTGATTATTGAAGATTTGGAAAAAAATAACTTACTCCTTTTAAAAGAAAAATATAAACATAGATATCCTTATGATTGGAGAACTAAAAAACCTACAATTTTTAGAGCAACTGAACAATGGTTTGCATCAGTAGAGGGATTTAGATCTTCAGCTTTGAAATCAATAGAAGATGTTGAATGGATGCCAAAAACAGGTAAAAAAAGAATTTATTCAATGGTAGTTGGAAGAGGTGATTGGTGTATTTCTAGGCAAAGGTCTTGGGGCGTACCAATACCTGTCTTCTACGAAAAAGAAGGGAAAGAAATCCTACTTAATACTGAAACTATTAACTATATAAAAAGTTTATTTGAGGAGTACGGAGCAGATATATGGTGGGATTGGGATGAGAAGAAACTATTGCCAGAAAAATACAGATATGAATCTGATCGTTGGAAAAAAGGTCTAGATACTATGGATGTCTGGTTTGATTCAGGATCAAGTTGGGCAGCAGTTTGTGAGCGAAGGGAAGAATTGCAATATCCAGCCGATTTGTATTTAGAGGGATCTGATCAACATCGAGGTTGGTTTCAATCATCTTTGCTAACTTCGGTAGCAGTAAATAATAAGCCGCCATATAAGAAAGTCCTAACTCATGGATTTGCTTTAGATGAAAATGGAAGAAAAATGAGTAAATCCTTAGGTAACGTTGTTGATCCTAATATTGTTATTAATGGTGGTCCTAACCAAAAAATCCAGCCTGCCTATGGAGCAGATGTTCTTAGGCTTTGGGTTAGTTCGGTGGATTACTCAGTTGACGTGCCAATTGGATCAAATATTCTAAAACAACTTTCAGATGTTTATCGAAAAGTAAGAAATACAGCTAGATATCTCTTAGGTAATATTCATGATTATGATCCTGTGTTAGAGGAAATTGATATTGATCAGTTGCCGTTATTAGATCAGTGGATGTTAAATAGATTAGTTGAAGTCTCAGATCAAGTAACAATTGCATATGAAAATTACGAATTTTCAAAGTTTTTGAGTTGACTGAAAGATTTAAATCTCTAAATAATGCTGGTACAAAAAAAATACCTGCTTTACAAGGAACGTTAATAACATCAATATTTTTTGAGGCTAGTACTAGAACTCGTAATAGTTTTGAGCTTGCTGCCAAAAGGCTTTCTGCTGATGTACAAAGCTTTTCACCTTCTTCAAGTTCTTTAGCTAAAGGAGAAACTCTCATAGATACTGCACTAACATATGCTGCCATGGGGTCTGACATTTTAGTTATTAGACATTCGTCAAGCCATGTCCCTTTAGAAATTTCCAAAAAACTCGATGCATCTAAAGCAAAAACTTCAGTTCTTAATGCTGGTGATGGTTTACATAGCCATCCCAGTCAAGGATTACTAGATCTTTATACATTAATAAAATTCTTTTCTCCAAAATCACTAAACCCAGAGGTATTAAAATCTAAAAAAATATTAATAGTTGGTGATGTAATTCACTCAAGAGTTGCTAGATCAAATCTTTGGGCATTGACCGCATTTGGTGCAAATATAACCTTGTGTGGTCCACCAACACTTATTCCTGAAGAATTCACTGATTTTGTAAGTAGTTCACCACCAAATCAATTAAAAGACCCAATTTCTTCAAGAGGTTCTATCACAATTTCGAGGTCATTAGAAGACTCCATTAAATATGCAGATGCAGTAATTGTTTTAAGATTACAGAAAGAAAGAATGATAGAGAATTTATTAAGCAGCATTAAATCGTATAGTGAAATTTATTGTTTGACTCCAGAAAAACTAACTTTGAATGATAAAGATATTCCTATTTTGCATCCAGGGCCTATTAATCGTGGCATTGAAATTAGTAGCAGAATAGTTGATGAATATCCAAATTGCTTAATAAATGCTCAAGTTTCAAATGGTATTCCTACAAGAATGGCTTTACTTTATCTATTAAGTAAATTCAATAATTAAATTTAAAGTAATTTTAGACTTTCGGTAAAAAAACCGTAAAATAGACCCAATCTT
>QCVY01000080.1 GCA_003208695.1 Prochlorococcus sp. AG-686-P16
AAAATTGCTCAGATAACTAGATATGTCTCCTTGGGGTGGGGTTTTTTGCAAAGTATTATATTCTCTTTAATTCTAAGGCAATATGCAATCGAGGGTATAAGTGAAACCGCGTTTGTTTTGCAAACATCTATTGCTCTTGTCACAGGTTCAATGATAGTAATGTGGTTTAGTGAAATTATTACTGAGAAAGGTATAGGTCAAGGAGCCTCATTAGTGATTTTCTTAAATATTGTTGCTACTTTGCCAAAAGCTTTAAGTTCAACAATTGAAAAAGCACAAACTGGTGATCGTGGAGATGTTCTGGGTATAGCTGTTTTACTTGGAGTCTTTTTACTAACAATTGTGGGAATAATTTTTGTTCAAGAAGGAGCAAGACGTATCCCAATTGTTAGTGCAAAAAGACAGATAGGTAATTCTTCATTACTTCCAACAAGACAAAGTTATCTACCATTAAAGTTGAATGCTGGAGGAGTTATGCCAATAATCTTTGCCTCGGCCTTGATATTTTTACCAATAACGGTTGCAAATGTTACTGGTAATCCAATTCTGATCAAATTAGCTGGCAGTTTGAATCCCGGTTCTTCCAATCCATGGCCATATGCATTAACATTTTTTGCTTTAATTTTGGGTTTTTCATACTTTTATGCTTCTCTTACCATCAATCCAGTAGATGTTGCATCTAATTTAAAAAAAGGTGGAGTTGCTATTCCTGGAGTAAGACCTGGGACTAATACAACAAATTACTTATCAGGTATTCAAAATAGGTTGACACTATTAGGAGGGTTATTTTTAGGTTCAGTAGCTATAATTCCTGCGGCTGTAGAAAGAGCAACTAATGTTCAAACTTTTCAAGGTTTAGGAGCAACTTCTCTATTGATTCTTGTAGGAGTTGCGATTGATACTGCTAAACAAATTCAAACTTATGTTATTTCACAGAGGTATGAGGGATTAGTTAATAATTAATGAAAAAACATTTACTATTTTTAGGACCACCAGGAGCTGGGAAAGGTACTCAAGCTGCCTTGTTAAGTGAAGCTAATTCTTATTTACATTTATCTACTGGAGAATTATTAAGAACAGAAATTGATTTGGATACTGATTTGGGGAAAGAAGTAAAAGATATTATGAATAAGGGGGAACTTGTAAGTGATCAACTTGTTTTAGAAATTGTAAAGAAGAATTTGGATAAAGAGAATAAAGGTTGGATTTTAGATGGTTATCCTAGGAATTTGTCTCAAGTGAATTCTCTAAATGATGTCTTGATGAATTTAAATCAACCTTTAGAGATTGTATTTTACTTAGATATCCCAGACGAAGTTTTAATAAAGCGTTTAATCATGAGGGGTAGAAAAGATGATAATGAAGAAACTATTAAAACAAGATTAAAAATATATAAGGAAACAACAGAACCATTGATTGACTACTACAAAAATCTTTCTTTACTAGAATATATTAATGCTAATGGGGATCTGAAAACAATTTCCGCTGATATTAAACAAAAAATGGCTTCACGATGATGTAGAATATAAAATTAATATTTTAATGAGTAAACCTTATGAAGGTTAGAGCCTCAGTAAAAAAAATGTGTGACAAATGTCGTGTTATTCGTAGACACGGTAGGGTCATGGTTATTTGCACCGCCAGCCCTAGACACAAACAACGTCAAGGTTAATCTTTGATGACATTTATTTAAAAACCTTTTACTAATTCGAAACAAGTGGCCAGGATTGCAGGAATTGACATACCTCGTGAAAAACGAGTTGAAATCGCACTTACATACATTTATGGAGTTGGTCTAACTAGATCAAAATTAATCCTTTCAAATGCAGGAGTTAATCCCGATGTTCGTGTAAAAGATTTATCAGACAGCGATGTGCAAAAATTAAGAGGTGCTACAGAAGAATTTACTGTAGAGGGTGATCTACGTAGGAAAGAGGGAATGGCTTTGAAACGCTTGCAAGATATTGGTTGTGTTAGAGGTAGGAGGCATAGGATGAGTCTTCCTGTAAGAGGTCAGAGAACAAGAACTAATGCTAGAACGAGAAGAGGCTCAAGAAAAACAGTTGCTGGAAGGAAAAAATAAATTCTTTTTAAACAGAAACTAAACTTATCTATCTAAATTGTTATGGCAGCTCCAGTAAAAAAAACAGGATCAAAGAAATCGAAGAAAAATGTACCAAATGGTGTAGTACATATTCAAAGTACTTTTAACAACACTATTGTATCTATTTCTGATACTTCAGGTCATGTAATTTCATGGTCTTCCGCAGGGGCTAGTGGATTTAAAGGGGCTCGAAAAGGAACCCCATTTGCTGCTCAAACAGCTGCTGAAGCAGCAGCTAAAAGAGCGCTTGATCAAGGGATGAGACAGATAGAAGTATTAGTTAGAGGCCCTGGCTCAGGTAGGGAAACCGCCATAAGAGCTTTACAAGTTGCCGGTTTAGAAATAACTCTAATAAGAGATGTAACTCCATTAC
>QCVY01000081.1 GCA_003208695.1 Prochlorococcus sp. AG-686-P16
ATATGCCACAACAGGTACTCCACACGCCAAAGCTTCAACTACTACATTTCCATAAGCTTCATTCCATTTGGGAGTATTAAGTAAAGCTCTACAAGTTCCAAGTTCAGCCTGTAATTTATCCGTTTCTAAAAAACCCTTCCATTCTAAAATCCCTGGAGAGACTAGTTTTTCAATTTTTAAGGCGTACGACTCATCTTGAACAATTCCCCAAACATTAAGTTTTTCTCCTAGAGCATTAGCCACATATGCTGCATCCTCTAAACCTTTTTCAGGTGCAACTCTTCCTACCCAACCTAAAGGTCCATTTTTACAATCTTGAAATATGTAATTACCTAAATTAAATCCATTTCCTATAACAATTGGATTTTCAATAAAAGGATAATCGGAAGCTTGTATC
The DNA here is from genome assembly GCA_003208695.1 of Prochlorococcus sp. AG-686-P16. GTDB lineage: Bacteria > Cyanobacteriota > Cyanobacteriia > PCC-6307 > Cyanobiaceae > Prochlorococcus_A. The sequence goes on from QCVY01000081.1 coordinate 398, forward strand.
TTTGAATGAAAAGCAAAGTTATGAGGAAATTTGGAATAAACTTTTGAAATTAAATTACTCATCACAAAACTTTCGGAGCCCATACTAATAATATGAGCAATTGGAGTGTCTATATATAGAGTCATCCAAATCGGTAGCCAATCATAAGAAAAATTCAAAATAATATCTGCTTTCTTTCCAATATCTATGGCCTTTTCAATCATTTCTGATAATAGTGAATTATTAGGAATACTTACAGGCGAATAATAATCTTGATGTTGCCAACTCTTTTGCTCTTCTCCTTCTACGAAGTGTAGTTTTACTTTTTTACTGACTTCAACCAATTTAGAATTGTTTGGGGCAACTACATCTACTGTGTGACCTTTTGCAATCAAACCAGTCAATAAAGAATTTAAAGTAAGCTCTACTCCGCCACCTTTACCACTTCCTAAGAAACCAATAGGGGTACTAATTAAAACTATATGCATTCTTAAAACTATTTTCCTATTCAACTACTAAATACTAGTCTTAGTATTTGAAAGTTCCCACAAAGATTTTCTCTGGCTAACAAAGAAAACTGACATTAGGACAAAAACTACTCCAATCCATTGAATGATTGTTAATCTTTCATTTAGGTAAACACCACCACTAAGGAGTGCAAATATCGGAGTTAAAAAAGCAAGAGTGCTAAATCCTGTTATTTCTTTATTATTTGCAAAATAGAAAAACAATCCATATGCTAAAGCGCCTCCAAAGATACTTGAGAATGACATCAGTCCCCAATCAAATACTGACCAATTCGGTATCAATTGAAAGTTTGTTTGGAAGCAATGTTTAAAAATAAGAGGGAAACTTCCTAAAACCATATGCCATCCAGTTACGGCAACAGGATCACTTTTAGTACATGTGAATCTAATCAAAATTGTTCCTAGTGCCATTGCTAGAGAGGCACCAAGCATCCATAATTCTCCAACATTAAATGCGATATCACTAATACTCTTATCAGACATTAACCACCAACTCTCCAAAAGTTCTTTTGGAACTCCTAAAAAAATTATTCCACCTAAGCCAAAAAGTAAACCTAGCCATCCAATTGGATTAATTAAATTACCAAATATTGCTCTTGCCAAGAGTGCTACTAGTAAGGGTTGAGAATCAATCAAAACAGAACCCAGACCAGCCCCTGTCTTTGAAATTCCATATGTTAAAAAAAGTTGAAAAAAAGTTGCATCTACGATTGTAAAAACCAAGAACCATTTCAAATCGCACTTATAAATTTTTAAATCTCTTTTTAATAAATATGTTGTAACAAGAACAAGAATTCCTGCAGGTAGCAATCTTAATGAAGCTACTAAATCAGGACCAGCACTAGATACTAAAGGTGTCATAGCTGCCATTGAAGTTCCCCAGAGGGCAAAAGGGAGTATCATTAAAAACCAATTTAGGATTGAATTCATTGGGTCTGCTGATAGTCTTTTAAAAGTAGATTCACGATTAGCACCTTAAAAGAATGATTTGGCCTTTTAGACGTAAGTCAAAAAAAAGAATGGCTCGTATAGTAATTGATGAGCCAATCACAAGTTCAACAAGAGTCTCTGTCCTCAAATCTCTTAAACAAATTGAAGAGAGAGAATTCCCTGCACTTATACTGAGAATTGATTCTCCAGGAGGTACCGTTGGTGATAGCCAAGAAATATATTCTGCTATTAAAAGATTAAAGGAGAAAGGATGTAAAGTGGTCGCAAGTTTTGGAAACATATCAGCTTCTGGTGGTGTATACATTGGCGTAGCTTCCGACATGATTGTAGCTAATCCAGGAACTATAACGGGTTCAATTGGCGTTATCATAAGAGGAAACAATTTGTCTGAACTTTTGAATAAAATAGGTATTAAGTTTGAGACAGTCAAAAGTGGTATTTATAAGGATATTCTTTCACCAGATAAACCACTAAGTAGTGAAGGGAGAGATCTCTTACAAGGATTAATTGATGAAAGTTACAAACAATTTACTGAA
>QCVY01000082.1 GCA_003208695.1 Prochlorococcus sp. AG-686-P16
TCATTCTCATTACAAGTATTACTTATTTCAAGAAAAGTCAATCTCTCTAATTCATCTAAATTTAAATTGTAATTATAAATTGCATCAATATTTTTTGAATTAGCATTACTTAACTCTTTTTGTCTAATAAGAACATCTTTAAGTGTAGATATTCCTACGTCATATCTTAATCTTGCTAATCTTAAGGACTCTTTCGTAGAAGAGATTTCTTTAAGAGATGACAAGATTTTTTTTTCATTTAATTTTAAATTCAAATAAGCTTTACTAATATTTTTCTTTAAAACATTTTCAAGATTGTTGTAGGAGTAATCTTCTGATTTAGCATCAGCCTTGCTTGATTTATATAAATTTTTGTTTTGGCCGCCGTCAAAAATTTTCCAACCAAAATTTAAGCTGACAGTATTTGTGTATGAAGATCCAGATTTTTCAGGATCTATTTCCAGAGACAAAGAATCACCCTTAGTAAATGAACTAGTAAATATATTACTTATATAAACATTTGGCTTGTAAGCATTCAGATAATTCTTAGCTTGATTTTCTTTGATTGATTTTTTTAGATTAATATTTTTGAGTGAAAGACTATTAGCTAAACCCTCAGTTATATTTTTGTTTAATTTATGGTTCCAGAAACCTGTTAATTTTTGCCTTTGAGTAATTGCGAAATCTTCCTTTATATTTAGGATTTCTTTTAGTGCAATTTTGTTAATCTGATTCTGAATCCTTTTTTCATTTAGTGATTGCCTATCTCTAGATAGTTGTGCATCAGCTTCAAGAACTTCAAATTTTGTGCCTATCCCTGCATCAAATTTTAACTGAGCATCTTTCAAACTAGTGATTGATAAATCAAGAGATAATGTTTTGTTTTTAATATCCTGATAAGACTTTTGTAGTTTATGGTACCTAGATTTTGCTTCTTGTATGAGATCTTTCTTTGTAATCTCATAGTTATTTTTTGCTATTGCATAATTATTTCTAGCTATTTTAACTTCAGCCCCCCTTAGAGGATCAATTAAGTCTAATTTTATATTAAGGGATGGATTTGCTGAAAATTGGGAGGTTTTTGTCGTTGTTGAACTATTATTATAGTTTTTGCCCGAGATATATTTCGGAAACCCACTGGCTTGTAAATCTAATGAGGGATATCTTTTAGCGATTTTGCTAGAAAGAGTAAAAGTTGTTGAATTGACTAAACTTTTTAATGCTTTAATTTCTAGATTATTCTTTAAAGTAATATTATTTATTTCTGAGTAATTAAGGAATATTTGGTTTTCTTTTTCTTCTAGGATTTCATTAATATTATTGTTGGCCTTACTTAATAGTGGTTCTTGAGAATTAATATACAAACAAAAAGGCAATACTAAAATTGGATGTATAAGTTTTCTAAGCATAATTAAGTATTTCTTTTGTTTTAGATAATCCGATTAGATTATTAATAATATCATTTGTATCATCAAGAACGTGAATATTAGTTTTCAGTTTATTTGAAACTTCAGTTACATTTTTGTCATCCAAAAACAAATCACTATTAAGCTTTAACATGATTGATGGTATGAACATACTTTCTCCTAGATCCTTATTTTGTAGTCCAGTAATTAAATCTTCACCTGTTAAAAGCCCTGTTACAACTTGATCTTGCCCCCAGTAAACACTTGGCAACCCATATAGATTAATTGTGAGGCCATCAATTTGATTAAGTTTTTTCACTGTTGGAAGCAGTGCTTCGTAAACTAATTTCCCAACAATCCAACTGACTTTTCTTTGTTTATCTATTTTTTGAGGAAGAGATTTTGTTTTAGTTTCCAATGTTTTAAGAAAACTTCGTATTGAACCAACTCCATTAGATTCTTGGGGCATATTTTCATATGTTTTATAGCTTGGTAATTTGAGACCAGCTATTAAGTACCATTCGTCCGCAAGCCAACAAAAGCGAGTTCCAATACTTGTTTGTAGAGAGGTTTGAATTTTTTCCACTTGCTTAATAATTTTTCTTGCATATTCTTTGCTTATTGCTACGAGGCCATCGTTTTCAGGCCTAAACTTTGTTAAGCCTACTGGAATTATGGCTGTTGACAGTACCGTTTTAAAACTTTTTTTATGAAATTTCGCAAGATCGTAAATAGATTTTTTTAAGATTTTTCCATCATTAATTTCGGGACATACAACTATTTGCGCGTGTATCTGGATTGAATTTTGTTCTAACCATTCAATTTGATCAAGAATTTGACTTGCTTTTTTATTT
>QCVY01000083.1 GCA_003208695.1 Prochlorococcus sp. AG-686-P16
TTTTTTGAATCATATATATTTTTCATCTTATTATTATCAAATACAGAATACTGATTTTTTATAAAATCTAAACTTGAGCAATATTTCTGAAGGTACCTTTTTTCCTGAATTAACGGTTGATAATCAAAAATAGCTAGTAATTTTTGAGAAGTTCCAAACCATAAAATATCCGCGCCTAATATAGGAAACTCACTTTTAAAATTTGGATAAGCAACAGTGTTAAAAACCTGGAGTTTATCTCCTCCATCTAATTTAGTAATTCGCCACTTTCTATATTGTGGGGATTCAAAAAGCCAATTTTTAATAATATATTTCGAATCTTTATTATGATATTCTTTGAATTCTTTCGATATTTCTAATTCTTTACCATCTAAATTTTCAATATTAGTCTTCACAAAATTTTTTAATGATTCAAACATAAATATTAAGTTTCTGTACTCCCCTTCCTAACTTGCTTTGTAAGATAATTAAATACAATCTTTCCTAATACAGCTATTAAGTTACCTTCAAGTTCCTGAAACATTTTCATGTTATAAGTAAAAGCTTGATTAGCTTCATCAATTATTTGATCAGCGATATTTTGATTTATTGGGAGTTGATTAAGAGTCTTAGAGTATTCTTCTTTGAATTTTTTTTCATCATCAATATTTTCAAATTCATAAAAGTTTAACCCATTATTTCCATCTAAATTTAAAGCTTTCTTTGCTATTTTTTTTAAAATTTGACCACCAGATAAATCTCCTATATAGCGGGTATAGTGATGACCAACCAATAATTCAGGAGATTTTTTTGCCACCAAGTGAATTCTATTGACATATTCTTTCGCCGATTTAGAAATATTAATTTCATTATGCCAATTATCCCCAAAATAAAATTTAAGATCATTTTCAAGTGTTTCTTTTCTAAAAAGTGATTTAAAGCCGATAGGTTTTATTACGGGATGCTCTTCTTGAACCAATCTTTCAATTTCTTCTTCCATAGCTTCATAAACAAAATATAAATCACTTATCAGTTTTCTATATGATTTTTTTTCAACAACACCTTTCAAAAAACAAGCTACAAATCCAGTATTTTCAGCCATAGTATGGGATTTTTTTGTCCCTTCTTTTAATTGTCCTGCTAGAGCAACTGCCATTTATGTATTTTCAGAATTGAATACATATTTAATCTACAAGGAAAATATATAAAACAGCTAATTTTTGTTACTAGCGGATGTTGTAGAGAATAAATTGTAAAGTTCTTTACAAACTAAAAAAAGATTATCCTTTTGTTCCTTTTGAGGTAAATGAGTCCCCGTCATCTCCCACTCCCCAACAGTAGCTACTCTCCATCTTTCAGCAGGAATTATCATTCCGCGCATAACTATTCCTAACAACTTAGGTACTCCATTTTTACAATTATTTTCAATTCTCAACTGAAGTAAAACTGCTCTACATTCTATACTTGGACTCCAACCTGGAAAATGGAAAGAGAAATCAAGAGTATCAAACCAATCTCTATCATTTGCTTTATCCCAAGGACTGAAATTAACACTCGCATCTGGGAAATATTTACGAAACAATGTAGCAGTAGTAGCTACCTTATTAGCTATTTCAAGATTGCTAACATTTGAACTTGCATTCATAAGCGGTAATAACCTTTGATTGAAGTTGACATAATTTCTTCAGCCTCGCTTATTTAATTCTTTTTCTTTTAATAAAGATGTTGAAATGCTGATTAATAAACTATTATCTATTCACATTTGAATAATTAATTTCTAATTTTTAAAAATTTCCTTAATTTCAATTTAAGATATCAAAATACTAAATTAGTTGGCTTTTTTACTATTCAATCAAGTGCTATGCCTAAATTTGAAAAATTAAATTTACCCTCAGAAGGAGAGTTAATTACTTTTAATCAAGGAAAGCCTAATGTTCCTAATAATCCTATTGTCCCTTACATAAGAGGTGATGGTACTGGGGTAGATATTTGGCCAGCCACCCAACTTGTTCTTGATGAAGCAATAAAAAAAAGTTATGGAAATGAAAGAAAAATAAATTGGTTCAAAGTATTCGCAGGCGATGAAGCTTGTGAGATATACGGAACTTATAACTATTTACCAAAGGATACTATTGAAGCTATAAGACACTTTGGAGTTGCAATTAAAGGTCCATTAACAACTCCAATTGGAGGTGGGATTAGATCTTTAAATGTTGCGTTAAGGCAAATTTTTGACTTATATAGCTGTGTTAGACC
>QCVY01000084.1 GCA_003208695.1 Prochlorococcus sp. AG-686-P16
CCAAATGACCATGTGAATGACCACTTGAAATCGCTTGCTTCCACGACTCCTTTTACTTCTTTTTTTGTGAAACAGTATTCTTTTACACTTACATGTGCGGTTGTCTCAGGCTTTGCTTTCATTTATTAATTCTTTTCTCTATGGAAAGAATTTAATTCACTAATGATATAGTCTTCATTTTTAATATTTAATTCTATGAGTGATTCGATTAATTTTTTATAAACTCTATCTAAAGTTAAACTTTCTTTTGAAGATATATTCCCTAAGACATGGGAAATAGTGTTGAATTTTTTGTCTTTTTCATTAGAGGGTGGTGATCCTATACCTATTTTTATCCTATTAAAATTTTCAGTCTGTAATTTCTTAATGATATCTTTAAGACCATTATGTCCTCCAGAACTTCCTTTTTTTCTAAATCTAATTTTGCCCAGAGGTAGATCAATATCATCAACTATTATAAAAAGTTGATCAAAATTTATCTTGTACCAATCCACTATTGCCCTTACAGCATCTCCACTATTGTTCATAAATGTGTTCGGCATAAATAGCCTATAAGTAAAATCATTTATTCTGAATTCTGAATACCAACTTTTAATCTTATTTTTCAAAGTAAATTTAGAATCATATTTTTCTGAAAAATTTTCAAGTAGTAAAAATCCAATGTTATGTCGACTTTTGAGATACTCTTTACCAGGATTGCCAAGACCAATTATAAATTTCTCATTAATATTCATAATTGCAATGTTATCTATAAATTTTATAAGATTATAAAAGAAAACCTAACCAGGTTCTACAAATGTGCATGAGGACACAAAATTATAAAAGATTTTTATTTCCTCACTAATTAAAATATAAATTTTACCTATTTACAAATTGAAAATTGAATTCCTCTTTAAAAATAATTTAGGAAGTTTAGTTTCCATTCCAATCAACTGAGAATCCTTGAAGGAGTAAGGATTGATTATATATTTGTAAGAGAATAACAAGAAAAACTAATAAAAGCAGACCTATAACGGTCATAATAGGAACAGCCCCCCATCCAGGAACAACTTTTCCTTGACCTGAATTGCCAATAGCTTTTAAAAGATTTCCTAATGCAGTTTTTTGGCCCATAGTAATTTCTCTAAATCGAATATATTTCGTTATTGTATAAGAATTAATACATAAATTGTTCACAAATTCACTAAAATTGATGCAAACTTTATCATCCGCACCAGATCCTGCTGTTTCTGTGGCAGTAACTATACTTGCTGTGCTATTGGCTTTAACAGGTTTCGGACTATGGACAGCTTTCGGTCCTAAAGCGGCAAAACTAACAGATCCTTGGGATGATCATGATGATTAAAAAATTTTTTAACTAATTTATAAATATTGAAAGTATTTCAAAATTTACCAAAAATACAAAAAGTAAACCTTTTCACATAATTTAAATATAAATTTAATAGGATATAAATCTGTTAGTAATTGCAATTCCATGCTCGCCTTAAAAATTTCAGTTTACACAATCGTTTTTTTCTTCGTAGGAATCTTTTTATTCGGTTTTTTAGCTAGTGACCCTACAAGAACACCTAATAGAAAAGATTTAGAAAGTCCTCAAGATTAATTTTTTTGTAATTTACTGATCATTTTGAAGATTAGAAATCTTATAAAAGCAATATTTTTTGTTTCTGCATTAATTAATTTACCTCCCTCGGGTAAAGCTAATCAATTTTTTACTAATCATACAAAAAAATTTTCTCAATCACAAAGTCTCGATTCGGTTAATACAGTTTTTCCAAAACACATAAACATTTCTGGTAATAGATCATTTCAAAAATTCAAAAATAACTATAAAGGTAATCCTCAAGATCAGACCATACAAACTTATAGTGATGAGTCATCATTACTTTTAGCTAATGCTAGCGATATCAAAAACGAGTTAGAAATACAATCTGATATACAATCTGAAGAAAATAATATTCTGAAGGCAAGGGGTAATGTCCTTGCATCTTTTAAAGGAAATTCTTTAAAAACTGATAGACTTATTTACGATAAATTGAACGAAACTTTAAAAGCAGAAGGAAATATTAAATTAATCCTAAAGGAACAAGTCTTTGTGGCTGAAAAATTTGAATATGATTTTAAATCTCAAAAGGGAAAATTTTCAAAAGTAAAGGGGTTGATTAAAACAGAAAGTTTAATAAAAAATCTAAATTTTCAGAGATATGATTCTGCAGAATTATCA
>QCVY01000085.1 GCA_003208695.1 Prochlorococcus sp. AG-686-P16
TATTTTTAGAATAATAGATTTTTGAAATCAAAATAAATAAATTTAGTATAAAAGTTATTATATTCGCTATCAATATTGGTGTTGAAGAAATTTTGTATCCATAGATAATCCAAGAGGCTACACCGGTAATAAACATTATTAAGGTAATTAAAGAGACATCGTCCGCTCTTTTTGTTTTTAAAGTTTTGATTAACTGAGGTAGAAACGCAACTGTAGTTAAAATTGCTGCAAAATATCCAAAAAACTCAACATTCAAAGAATTCATTACCTACATTTCTCAGTTAAAAAATGTAAAGGATCTTCCATTTTAGAAGAATACCCAAGCACATCGTTGGAAAAATACTTATAAATAATTTTGTCTTTATCGTCTAAAAGAAAGGAAGCACCCCTTTGAGGAAGATATTTATTATCAAGGATATAGTCATTCCAGTTTTGAAGAATTTCTAACATGTTATTTAGTCTGTAAGTAGCTAATTCAAAAGGTCTTAAATAACCTTCTCCGCAAGTATATTTGAAAAAAACTCCAGAAAATTTAATTAAATTAAGGAGGTTTATTTGATCATCGTCAGAGAAAATTTGCTTTGAATTCCGATCACCTGTATAGCCTCTTATTACCTCTTTAATTGTCTTATGTGAGTTTATGCCTGATAACATTATCAACATATTGATCCATCCTCCTAGACCCAAGTCAACACCTCTTGAAACTATAAGGTTTTGATGGATTTTATTATCGTAAACTACTTCTAGATTTTTATTCGGAAATCCGGTAAATTTACAAAATTTATCTTTACCAATTTTATTACCAATTGCGATTGCAAAAATATCAATTTCATTATTTTGATTACTATTGATAAAATTTTTCAAATTTGCTGCGTATTCAAAACTATCAAAATCTCCCAATAGTCCGAATAAGACAATTAATTTATACTTTTTTGAACCCGAAAAATTAAAATCTTCAATTAGCTTATTTAGGTTAGTTTTTTGATTATTGCTGAGCATTATTGGTTTTGGATAAAGTTGACTTGTTAGGAAAAGTTTTTTTCTTACGTAAATTTGTATAAAACAATACGTGAAAAAGTTTTTAAAAAAAAATATTTATAGTATTTTGATTTTATTATTTTAATGTAAACAATTTGAAGTTATGACCGTAGGAATTTATTACGCAACTACAACTGGAAAAACTGAAGACGTAGCTGATCGTCTTCACAACTTTGTTTCTTCAGCAGAATCACCTAAAGACGTTTCCGATGTTGATGATCTTTCAGAATTTGAAGGTCTTGATGGCATTATTTGTGGTATACCCACTTGGAATACAGGAGCCGATGAAGAAAGATCTGGAACTGCTTGGGACTCAATATTAGAGGATATTGGGGAACTAAGTTTGTCAGGAAAAAAAGTAGCTATTTTTGGTTTAGGAGATTCATCTACCTATACAGAAAATTATTGCGATGCAATGGAAGAATTACATAGTTATTTCATAAAAGCAGGTGCCGATATGGTTGGCTATGTTGACAAATCTTCTTATACATTTGATGAGTCAAAAAGTGTAATAGGTGAAAGCTTTTGTGGGTTACCACTTGATGAGGATAGTGAATCTGATCTAACAGATTCTCGTTTAGAAACATGGGCTACTCAATTAAAAGGTGAAATCCCTTCCTTGGGATAAAACTTTAAAGATATTTCGTCCTCATTTGTAACATTTGTTCTCTAATAGCATGTTTTTTTTACATAAATAATTAAAGCCTGTAAAGATCTTGTAAAAATCAGTCGAATTAGCAATAAGCTCAATTTGCTGTTTATTTAAATCAAGTGTTACAAAACTACGGAAAATCTGATGTTACCTATGACTGGTACGCAGGAAATTCTGGTGTTGTTGGTCGTTCAGGTAAATTCATAGCTGCTCATGCTGCTCATGCAGGATTAATGATGTTCTGGGCAGGGGCTTTTGGATTATTTGAATTAGCTCGTTATGACGCCAGTATTCCAATGGGTGCTCAGAAAGCAATTGTTCTACCTCACCTAGCCGGTATTGGGATTGGTGGGATCGAAAATGGAGTCATTACAGAACCCTACGGAATTGT
>QCVY01000086.1 GCA_003208695.1 Prochlorococcus sp. AG-686-P16
GAATTTGGTCTCGTTGTTGCCTCTAGTTCTTCAGAAGCCAAAAATAAAGCCAAATCAAAATGGCTAATTGACTGCAAAAAAAAACATAAAGATGATATTTCTGCTGTTAAAAGTTTTACGGATGTAGACGATTGTGAGGTTATAAAATATATAAAAGATTGGGAAATTGAATTAACACTAAATGATAATTATGTAGAAGAGCAAAATACACCTGATTGGTTCGGCTATATGAGAATTGATAAAAGGTAATTTTAAAATATTTAAAGAAAAAAAGCCTTTAAAAAATCAGAAATAAAATTACTAACTATCAACTAATAGTATTAAATCCACCACTTACTAAGAATATAATTGCACCTAATGCCATTGTTGCTACCCCCATGTAAGGATATTTTTTAATTGTTGTTTTTGTAATAGGAAACCAAGAAATATATCTATCTGATTTTTTAATGTCTATTGTATTTTTTCTTGGAGGGATACCTAATACTTCCCTTCTTTTTGCCTCGCCCATATTTTTAAAAATAACTTATAAGCTAATACTAAAATTTAAGTTGTAAATGTGCGAGTTATTTAATGAATTGATTCTTTAATTCTTCCTTTAAATCTTTTGCAAATTTAATGTAAATAATTTAGTTTGCCAAACTAGTTTAATTTTCCTTCATCCTTAAAAAATTACTCTTTGTATAAACCTCTCTAGCTCAATTTCTTTTTGTTTTGATTTTTTTTAGATAATAACTATAGCTAACGAAATAAAATGAATTAAATAATTAGAGATAAGTAAAAACTATTTATCTTCATAATGATGAATTTAGAGAAAAATATATTAGTAAATAAAATTATTCTTAGGATAAATAATCTAAAGAATCAATTTCAAAATAGTTTGCAGGTAAATTTATTTCTTGCGTTAAGTTGAATACCTTTTTCATTTAATCTGATAACCAACTTGTGATTTTTGTAGTGCTATAAATATGACCTCCAGCTTCAATATTCTTGATTGTCTCGGGATCAGAAAATATATGTTTAGCGACTCCTTCTTTGGCTTGATGAATAACAATAACTTCTTTAGGATCCGTTAAACCTTTCCCTCTATAAAGAGGAGATAATCCGACAGCTTTATGAAATTCATCTATCTCTGGACTATCGAAGATCTTAGCCCACTCTTCAAATGTATTTGAAATTTTAAAGGTGAAAACAGTAGTTTCAATAGTCATAAAAAATTAGAACGTTAATATTATTTAAGACTAAATGTCAATTAATCAAAATTTATAAACTAGACTTTCTTAAGAAATAAATTCCACCACCCAAAGAAATTAAAACAGGTAGCCAAGTTGCAATTATTGGACTTAACAGTCCTTTTACTCCAAATGAACTGAATACGAACGACATTACATAATAAATCAATATGAGAATAACACTTAATCCAAATCCCTGACTTTTGGAAGATCTTAAATTAGATTTAGATCCTAGACTACTACCAATTAAACCGAATACTAAGCATGCACAAGGCAAAGTAAATTTTTCTTGAATGCGAACTTGGATTCTTCTTATTTCTTTTAAGTTTCCTGTCTCTTTATATATTCGCTCAGCCTCTAATGCTTGCTTAAGAGACATTTCGTTAGCATCTTTTGGGACTCTTGCTAAATCTAAAGGCCCTTCAACAAATGGATATCTATATTTTTCAAATTGAATATTAGTAGTTTGTCCGCCTTTGTCAATAGAAACAATACTACCATCTGAAAATATCCAGGAGGAATTTTTCTTATCAAATACAGCACTTTTTGCTTTTAAAATTTGCTGTATATCTTGTCTCGAAAAATCCAAAACTGTAACTCCCTGCATAATGTTATTTTCGAACAATGATGCATAGAAAATATGAGTGAGGTATGTATTAGTCTTTGTGGGCTTATTTGTTGCTGATTCTATTCTTGAACCATATCTAGAGAACATAATATTATCTTTCCCTTTCTCACTACTAAAAGAACTTCCAATACCAGCTCTTAATGTAGATTCTGCTAAC
>QCVY01000087.1 GCA_003208695.1 Prochlorococcus sp. AG-686-P16
ACTTTAATTATATTTTTTTTATAAGGATTTTCATATTTTCTAAAAGTACTAAATATTTTTAAAAAACGTGAAATTACTATTGGATTTGACTTGTCAAATTCAAGAATTTTATTTGCTACATATTTATAACCTAATCCATCTATAGAGTGGAATAATGAATTTCTTGTTACGTAAGCATTTAATACAGATCTTAAAGTGTTGGGTGATTTGACATCAAAATATTCGTTTTTAAATAGATCTTCAATACTTTTTTGATTACTATCGATCTCAATAGATGCTTTAAAAAAGAACCAATTATCTAAGACTACTGGATTATTTTTCCATTTTTTAAAAAACATGTTTGAAATTATTTCTCTTTCCGGGCAATTAATCCTTGTGAATACATTCAAAGCAGCTTTTGAAAGTGTCATTGTATCACTATCAACATAACTAATTATTTTACTCTTAATTCCCTCATCTTTACTATGTAAAAGTAACTTCCATATTGTTTCTATTAGTTTTCTTTCATCCTTACCCTCAGGCCATATTTTAGTGATGTTTTTATTAATCTCTTTAAGCTTAATCAAAAGTTCTTTTTTTAATTTAGTACCAAACAGATTATTTAATTCGTCAATAGTTTTATAAATTTTTAATGGATCAATTATCTTAATTTCCGATTCAATTTCAGAGAAGGTTGGGATACTAAGTATTTCAGATAAGAGAGATAAATTTATACTTTTATTATTCTTAATTATTGATCTTAATGTTTTTATTAATTTATTTTCAATATTAATATCGGGATCTTCATATATTCTTTTGCAAATTATTTTTTTGTATATACTTTTTATCGTGTCATATATTGTGAAATAATCAGTTTCAAATTTAAGTATTAATAATTTTTCTTCAAATGTAGTATCTGTTTCCCATTTAATAGGGGCTGAGAAATTTCGAAAATATGAAATTATTGGAGTATCAAAATTACAGGTAATATTATCTAGAGTGAATTCTTCTTCCTTTTCTTTTAAGATAATCGTCTTATTTATTTCTTCATTACTACTCAAGAAAATTGCAATATTAATAGGAATTATAAGAGGTAAATTGTTATAAAGATTTTTTTTATTTGAATTTATTTGAGAGGCTTGGATTTTAAGGATTTTTTTTTCTCTATCCCATTTTCTTTTAAACTTAACCAAAGGAGTCCCATTTTGTTTATACCATGTTTTAAATTTTTCAATATCTATTTCTTTGTTATTCTCTAAAATTTTTTCAACAAATTGATCTATAGTTGCCGCTTTTCCGTCATAAGTAGAAATAAAATTCCTAAATCCATTATTGAAGTTTTCATCTTTTACTAATGTTTTAAGCATCCTTATTATTTCGGCACCTTTTTCGTAAATAGTTGTCGTATAAAAGTTGTCTATCTCAAAATATTTTTCAGGCCTTACTGGATGTGATGTAGGGCCAGAGTCCTCTCTAAATTGTGCGCTTCTTAGGAATTTTGCATCTTCTATTCTTTTTATTGAACGATTATGAAGATCTGCCGTAAATTCCTGATCTCTAAATACTGTTAAACCCTCTTTTAGTGATAATTGAAACCAATCTCTACAAGTTATTCTATTACCTGTCCAATTATGAAAGTACTCATGAGCGATTACACCTTCTATACGCTCTAGCTCTTCATCAGTAGTAGTTTCAGTATTTGCAAGTATTAATTTCGAGTTGAATATATTGAGGCTTTTATTTTCCATCGCTCCCATATTAAAATGCCTAATCGCAACAATATTAAATAATGATAAATCGTATTCGAGATTATATTTTTCTTCGTCCCATTTCATAGACTTCTTCAATGAATTGATTGAATGCTGCACATATTTTTCATCACCTTCTTCTACGTATATATTTATTTCTACTTGTTTATTAGATTTAGTGTTGAAGTTGTCTTTTATGCAGTTCAGTTTTCCTGCAACTAAAGCAAAAAGATATGAGGGTTTGGGATATGGATCTTCCCATATTACTTCGTGCCTTTTAT